>JAGQQQ010000576.1 GCA_020426125.1 Planctomycetaceae bacterium | reverse complement strand
TCCCAGTCGGGATGTTCATCCACCCAGGCCCGGATGTAGTCGGGATCAATGACTTTAATATGGTTCTGTCCGAGACGATAGGCGACATGAGTCGCCACCTGATCGTCGATCTGTGGGAATTTGTATTGCATCTCGGTCGGAGCGAAGCAGACGATTGCCGCTAACTGATCGGGGTCGCTGAGTGATTCACCAGTCTCGGCATCGAAATCCGGTTCGATTGATGGCGGACCATGGATCAAATAGCTCAGCAGCACAAACTGCGCGCATCCCGACAGCGTCGTGGCAAACATCAGAGCAAACAACACGGTCAATATCCTGCCGTGGAAGCGTTTTGTTGGGAGTTGCGTTCTCATTCGCATGACACCGTTCTCAAAGTTCTGACGTTCGATTTCTCACTCATCCGGGAAAGTGGGACGTTCCCCGGTGTCTCAGGCGCGGCTGAGTTGCGTCTTCCTGAAATCTCGATTCGACGAGATCGAGCCACAATGAGGCGGCTAAGCTCCTGAGGATGTTTCGATCCGGTCAATTCGCAAACAGTTCCGCTGTCCGGACATCGTAAAAGGATGTCCCTAAGGTGTCGGTCACACGATCGACAAACCTGCGAAAGAACACCTTTTCCGGCGTACGATCTCTGGGAACCGGATGGGTCGTCGGGTAGACGACTGTGAAACTCTGGTCGAAGACTTGCACGACATGCTTGTCATCTCCCTCGCCGCGCACTTCGTAACCGGTCACGGTTCCCGATGCGTTCCCGTGGTACAGGTCGGGACTTTCGGGAGATTCGTAGCTGAACGTCTCCAGCTGAATATGCATGATATAATCGACGGGTTCATCGAGTTCTCGAACCAGTAGTTTCGGGTCAAACGTTCCGCCATAGTGGTCCAGAACCTCCGAGACCTTGTCGGGAGAAAGAGTGTTGATGCCCTGCCTTTTCATACGACGGAGCAGTTCGACTTGAATGTCTCCATTCAAACTGCCGAATTCATCCGTCAACAAGGAAGGTGACGTACAGTGAACCAGGACTGTCTTCTCGTCCTTTTTCAGATTGATGCCGGTCGCCATCTCGAAGGCCGATGTCTGCATTGGATCGCCGAGCATCACTTTGCCGGCCATCACGAGGGCGTTGATACATCCCTGGTGGGGAAGGCAGACCGCCGACCAGAGACAAAAGACAATCCATAAGGAGCGCTGGGTGGTCACCGATGTTACTCTCAGCAGCATGGAAACTTGGTGGAAACTTGATTCACAAATCGAATGAAGGATTCGTTCCTTCGAAATCGGCACTCACACGAAACGGGGTTGGCACGCCCGTAAGCGAGTCGAACAACCTCAAACAACCTGTCCCGCAAAGTCCGAAAGGACGTGATCCCTACAACAATCGGAGGATCCACTGCACCGCCGTGATGACTCCCAAGGTCAACAGAATCCAGATGGCGGCCCCGAGGGGATCGTCCACTGCGATGTAACGTCGTTTTCGCAGACAGACACCGGCCCACGGCACATACGCCAGTGAGACGAGCATCAATCCAAAGACTCCGGGATTCGCGTCGGCGGCCAACACCCACTCCCCGCGTACAAAATGGGAGGCACATGTCGTCCCGCCGCAACTCGGACAGGGGATCCCAAAAAAGTCATAGAAGCTACATGGCGGCAACCCGAATTGTTGATGGGTCCCAAATCCTCGCGGATCCGGCTCGACTCGTGTTGCCATCAGAAATCCAGAGAGGACGACGGCTAATCCGGCCACCAGCCAAAACTGCTGCCAGCGAGTCAGCGCTCGTTCTTCCGGGCATTCCTGTGTCATGACGCTTCGAGTTCCGTTGATACCCCAGCGAACGACGTTCGCCTATGCCAGTTGGCCGTCGTGGAGAAAACCATGTTCTCTCCGGCCTTTTTTACCGGAAACGCTCAAGATTTCGACAGCCCCCCGCGGTAATTTGCAACGGGTGAGTGGGGGACAGTGGCGAAGGCGGGACCACCATTTTCGTATGGACGCCACCTTTGGAGTGCTCCG
>JAGQQQ010000575.1 GCA_020426125.1 Planctomycetaceae bacterium | reverse complement strand
CGTCTCCCGAATGATTTCCACTGAGACGGATCGGGATTCGGCTTGGGCGGCCATTGGCGGAGCCAGGGGGGCGAGAAACCGCAGGGGGCAGATCCGCTCTCGCGGAAAGGCTTCCTGAACCGCTTGATGCAACCCCTCAACATCTTCCCAAATGGGGTCTTGTCCCGTTGTGGTCGGCCGTGCGCCGGAGCAGGCCGGTTTGAAGGCACCAACGGGAATGCCCGTTTGCCGTAAATGAAAAACCAGTCGGGATGTGAGCCAGGTTTTGCCCACCGAGGTATCCGTTCCGGTAATGAAGAGGCCTTTCATGGGGAACAGCCCATTCCGATAAAAGCTGGGAAAGATCGTGCGGTTATCACGGTCGCCAGTCATCAGGGGAGCGAACCGAACAGGCAATTGTCAATCTCGAATTGACCCCTGTTTGTAGCAGGTCTAGACTTGCATTGACGAAAAAATCAGAAATCCCTCCCGTGTTAGATGGCCAGAGATCACGTTCCGATGACGAAAATTCAATCCATTCGGATCTGGTGGTGGATGGGACCGTTGGCAGGGAGAATTTGGGAGATTCGGCCATGAAATTCTCGTTTGCTGCCATGTGCTTTGCCTTGGTGTTTGTCCATTCGGCATTCGCTCAGAATGAGCCGATTTCTGAGGTATTGCAAGGGGCTGGGGATCAGTATCCCATTCACATCACGTACTACCCGGTGAACCAGGAGGCCGCCGCTGGAACCGGGGGGGCTCAGAACGCTCCCGTCGTTGTGATTTTGCATGACTCGACGGAAAGTCGCCTTCGTTGGGACAAAGCCTCGGCCCCTCCGGGGGTCAATCCGTTTCCCGTGGAGCTTCAGAATCGGGGGTATGCGGTGGTGACCGTTGACCTGCGGAAGCACGGCGAGAGTGTCCCCCCTGGCGAGAAAGAACCACGAATTTTTCCGAACGATTACGGTTTAATGGTTGCCGATTTGGGTGTTGTGAAGTCATTCGTTTACGACCAGCACCAACGTCAGAATTTGAATATGAACAAGATGGGAATTATTGCCGTTGGAATGAGTGTTCCGATTTCGCTTGCATTCGCGGAAGCCGACTGGCGGCAATTCCCTTATGATGACCACGCCATTCCGGCTATGCGGACGCCCAGGGGCCAAGACGTTCGAGTGATGGTCTTCCTGTCTCCCCAGACGAGCGCAGGACGGGTTCATGGAGCACGATCCGCTTCCTTTGTGAGAGCCCCCGAGTTTGGCATTGCCTTTCAGGTCGTCGCTGGAGCGGATGATTCCAAGGGAATCCGTGACGCTGAGTCGCTCTACAAGATCCTGTCGGCAACCAACAAGGATTCCGACCGAATCGAAATGGTCTCTCCGAAACTAAAAGACCGTGGCATCGAACTGATGAGGCAACGACCTCAATTCGTTTATGTCCCGGTGTTGAAGTTTCTTGACGATCACTTAAAGACGATCAACTCGAAGTGGATCGACCGTCGACCGAATACAGATCCTTCGAAACCAAGATCGTGATTTCGCATGATACGGCGTGACATCGATCTTTCTGCACGACTCGCAGGCCACCGTTCGCTCCCGTTTCATTCCGGCTGGGAATTCGCCTGGGTGGAACTCTGGTGACGACATTCCCAACAGCTTTGCAATCATTCCCGCATCGGGTTGCGAAGCCCCGACCGCTCACCGCAAACCATCGTTGAAACCAATCCCTCCCTTTTGACGACACAACTTCAAAAATTCAAAAATGTGAGTTTGCCGGTGGACATAAATGGGGACGAGCGGCGCTGCTGTCTCCGATCATGGCCTTGGTACAACTCATCAGACAGCCTGAAGGAAGAGAAGTGAGTTCCCGGAAAAATCGATATCCCTATCAGGCCGCATTAATCTTCGGAGTCCCTGGGGCGGGGAAAGGCACACAAGGGGACATCCTCACGGTTGTTCCCGGTTTCTATCATTTGTCCAGCGGAGTGATCTTTCGAAAGCTGGATCCCCAATCTCCCGATGGACGTATTATTCGAGAATACAGCGCCCGGGGCGAACTTGTGCCGGACGAGGTCACCGTGCGTGTGTTTCTCAACTGGCTCGAAGCCCAGCGTGCCGCTCGGAGATACCAGCCGAGCGAGGAACTCTTATTGCTCGATGGAATTCCTCGAAACGTCAACCAGTGTGAAATGCTGCAAAAATACATCGACGTGAAACTGCTCCTGCATTTTGTCTGCCACGATGAAGAGGCCATGATCGAACGAATCCGACGCCGGGCAGCCCTGGAAAACCGCGTGGACGATGCGGATGAATCCGTGACACGAAGGCGGTTCGAGGTGTATCATCGAGAGACTCAACCGGTTCTTGACTTCTACTCGGAGGGGGTTGTACGCGAGATTGATTCGATGCAACGTCCTGCGGCGGTGCTTCGTGACTGTCTAAAGAGTCTGGTCCCAGTGATCGAGGATTGCTATCCGGTCGATTAATATCGATGGATCGGATCACGGAAGAACGAGAAGCCAATCCATTCGCCCCGATCTTCTGAGAGCGACTGAGTTCAGGAGATGATTGTGCCCGTCCCGGTTGATGCGCCACACCCCCATTTGCCAAGGGGAACCCTGTTGTGCGTCGCCATGCATTTCGGAGCTTGCGTGGCACTCGTCTTATGTCCCAATCAGATCCCAGTTCTCACTCCGGTTCCTGAAGTTCAACCGATTCCTTGGCATCTCGCATTCTCCTGGCTCTATCCAGGAACCTTGCCCAGCTTCCTGTTGAAGATTTATTTGCTCTGGAGTTTCGGAGGTGTTGCGGAAGAAAAACTCGGAGCGACCCGTCTCTTCCTCGTTTACGTTGCGATGTCACTGGGTGTGGCGGGAATCGAATGGAGTTGGGCCGGCACGGAAGGAGTCACCTCAGGTAGCTCAGCCGCTGTCTGGGGGTTGATGACGATGTGCCTAGTCTGGATGCCACTTTCCGAAATCCTGCTGGCGGGTCGCTTGATCATTCCCTGGCGGCATCTTCCCGTTTCACTGTTGGGGTTCAGTGGAATGGCCGCACTCATATGGTGGTGGATGACACTGTTCCGCTGGACATCCGGTTCAGAAATGCCCTTTGCCGGGGCCGGGCTGGGAGTGGGATTGGGAATAGGACTGTTGAAACTGCAAGTGGTTGATGGCGAAGGTTGGGACCTGCTGTCGCTCCTGGCGCAGAGAAATTCTCGGGGGATCAGTGCGTTTTCCGAGAGGATGCAGGCCGATATCCGTCGACGAGAGTTGGCAAGTCAAAATGGTCAATCGAAGCGGTCCGATGACAAATGGGTAGTGGAACATCGAGCAGCTCCCCCCTCCCCGGATCGATTTGAATCGTTGATCAGAGACAACAAGTGCCTGGCGGCCTATCGGGAACTCGCCAGCTATCGCACATTCGTCCCGGACTTTATGCCGGATCTCGCAGTTCTCTTTCAGCTCGCACGAGGGTTGAGAAAGTTGCAGTTCTGGTCTGAGTCAGCGCGAGTCTACGAGGAAGCCGTTGGCCTTGCTCCGGATGACGACGCGCTGCGAATTGAGTTATCGGAGATTTATGTCTTCGTCCAGGAACGGCCTCGAGCGGCGGAGCGTCTGTTATCCGCCTGTGGCGAACGTTTGGATGATGACACACTGAATCGGAGGCTGACCGAACTCCGCCGTTGCATCGCAGACATGATCGAACAGGGGGTACTAGAACTCCAAGGTCGTGAGTGGTAACCAACTCCCAATGATGGAAACGCGATCATCGTTGGCTCAACCGGTTTTCCGCAATCCCAGCCTTCCCTTGATGAACGAAGAGGCGCCCAATGAATTCGCGGCAGGTTTTGCGACGAATGGGTCGTGGGGAACCGATTATGGGTCGGTCAAACAGATGGGAGCGAACGATTGCCGAAATGACGGCGTTCCTCTTCCCTGTCAAAGACCTACGACACCCTTCAAAAACGACGATCCAAACGTCAGGACGTGGGGGATATCGGAGAATGCGACAATGTTTTCAAGGTCACTCCGAACGAGATGTCCGGCCAATCAATATGGACACCGACTCAATTTTCCCTGAGTAGTTGAAGTCCGCTTGGTAATCCCCGACGAGACCTTTGTCATCACCCCCGATCTGCAGTCCGTCGGCGGGCATTTGCGACAGTCCTTGGGGAGGCTTATCCGAACCACACGGTTTCCCATCGGCGAATAGTGACGTCTTTCCCCCCTTGGAAACTTTCAAAGTGAGGGACTTCGCGTCGCTGACCGATTTATTGCTTCGCAGAGTCCACAATTGGCCCCCGTTCCGGAGAGAGTAGACCAATTCCCCATTCTCAAAGTGCAAAGCGTAGCCATAGGCCGAACCGCCGTGTGCCATCAGGATCCCATTCTTCCCTGGCTCCGCAATTTCGATGGTAACCTGAAACGAATGATCAATCACATACGGCGCCTGTTCCCGGACGAGGTGGTCACCCGGCTTGAGCTGAAACGATTTGTTCGAACTGAACTGGCCGTTCTTGTTCCCATTTCCCCGCCATCCTCCCAAAGGAAGGACGTTCGCTCGGGCGGCCCAGCGGTCCCACATCTCCGCCAAATCTTGAACCTTGTGTGGGTTTTGGGAAGATAGATCATGCATTTCCGAACGGTCCTGGGAGATGTCGTACAGTTCCCAGGGTTGATTCTCTTTGGCAACCAGCTTCCAGTTCCGCACGCGAATGGCTCGATTGCCTTCATGCTCCCAGTAGATTGCTTCGCGTTCGATCGTTTGTCCCCCAAAGGCCGGCACCAGACTCTTCCCCTCCAATGGCTTGATTGGTTGGCCATCCACGTGATCGGGATATTTCGCACCGGCAACATCCACGCAGGTCGCCATGATATCGACGAGATGTCCTGGTTGATGTTCCCATTCGCCGCTTCGTTTCAAACCTTCTGGCCAATGGGCGATGAGCGGTGTGGAGATCCCTCCCTCGTGAACCCAGTGTTTGTATTCCCGAAACGGAGTGTTGGAAACATTCGCCCAACCCCGGCCATATGCGATGTAAGTATCGGCCGCGCCGGGCATGACGCCTGGCCCTTGGATCACGGGAAACCCATCGCGTGACTGTTTCGGGATCATGTCGAGTTGCAGTTCCTCGGCTCGCATCGGAGCCAATGTCGCGTTGGCGGCACGCTCCTTCAGCCCGCCATTGGGATTGCGTCCGAGCCCTTCGGCACACCCCCCATTGTCTTGAAGAAAGAAGATCAACGTGTTTTCAAATTGGCCGGCCTCATCGAGACAATTCACGATCTTGCCAATTCCCTGGTCCATGCGATCCACCATCGCCGCGTAGACTTCCATGCAGCGAAGTTCCCAATCCTGATGCGGGACGGCATCCCAATCCTCTGCCTGGGGAGTCAGTTCACAATCCGGGGGGACGAGTCCCAGTTCGCGAACCCGACGAAGCCGTTGCTGACGAATGGCGCCGTATCCCGCATCGTAATGCCCATCGTACTTGGCGATGTCGTCAGGGAGAGCGTGCATCGGCCAATGTGCGGCGGTATACGCGACATACAGGAAAAACGGCTGTTCACGATCGCCGGCTTGTTCCAGATGTTCTTCGATAAAGCGAACCGCGTGATCACTGATCGCATCCGTGTAATAGTAGGTTTCCGGCTGGTATTCGCGATCCACGAATGGCGAAATCAGTTCGTTGTCACGAGTCAGGGAATTGGGATCGTAAAAACTGCCGGCCCCATGGATGGTTCCGTAGAAGCGGTCAAACCCTCTTTGCAGTGGCCAATTGTGTTTCGGTTCCCCGGGACGGACATACGGCGTCACATGCCATTTTCCAACCGCATAGGTTCCGTATCCAGCGGTTCCCAGGACTTCGGCAATGGTCTGACAATTCCGATTCAGGTCGCCCCGATATCCGTCATGCCCTCGATCAGTCATCATCCAGCCAACCCCGGCCTGATGGGGGTACAGGCCCGTGAGAAGGGACGCCCGGGTCGGGCAGCATCGGGCGGTGTTGTAGAATTGAGTGAAACACAGCCCTTGGTCGGCGAGCCGCTGTAGAGTTGGCGTCGCGATCTCTCCTCCATATGGCTGGATATCGGAAAATCCCATGTCATCGGAAAGAATCACGATGATATTCGGGCGGTCCGTCCCCTGGACGGTTTGATGCCCCATTGTCCCGAGAGCCCCGACCACGAACAGAAGCGATCCGAAAAATGACCGGGACATGGTGACGCCTTCCCCTATAGAAATCCTTGGTATGAATCGGCGTACAGCGTAGCACGCCTTTGAAGCAGGGTCGATGAACCATGATCTGTTCGAGGTTGCACATCTCATGCCGGAATGTTTCTTGGCATTCCCTGGTTTCCTCAGTGGAAACCGTGGGGACACTTTGAGACAATTCCTGAGCACAGTCGGGAAACGTTCCCTGATGGGCGCTGCGCAAGAGAATCTGTTCGCACGGATGACGAAGGGAGAGAGATGGATGTTCCCAAGTCGGGGCTTCTTCATGCCGCCGAGGAAGCGGCGAGACTCGGAGGGCGTATCCTCCTTGACTGGCGAGAAAGATTTACCGCTAGGGAGAAAAGCCCAGCCAACCTCGTGACGGAAGCGGATCTCGCGGCCGAGCAGGCGATCTTTGGCTTCCTTCGGGAGCGGTTTCCTGATCACCAGTATCTTGGCGAGGAAGGGCTGTCGCAGAAATCGGATTCTCCTTATCGCTGGATGATTGACCCTTTGGACGGGACTTCGAACTACGTCCATGGGTTCCCGTATTATGCGGTTTCCATCGGGTTGGAGTGCGACGGGACGCTCATCGTGGGGGCGGTCTATGATCCCAATCGTGATGAGATGTTTCTGGCTTCCTCAGGAGGAGGGGCAACCTTGAATGGGAAGCCCATTCGAGTTTCTGAGGCACATTCGCTTTCGGAATCGATGTGCATGGCCAGTCTTCCTGTGAAAGTGGATCGGGAGCATCCTGCCGTTCGTCGGTTTCTGAATGTCCTGGAAGTTGCTCAGACTGTTCAGCGTTCCGGTTCCGCGGCCCTCAACCTGTGTTCGGTCGCATGTGGACGGATCGACGCGTTCTGGTCCAACAGTCTTCATCCCTGGGATATGGCGGCTGGTGTCCTCCTCGTCACCGAATCGGGTGGTCAAGTTTGCAAAACGGATGGTCAATCCTTCTCGGTTGATGAGAAAGACCTCCTTGCCTGGAATGGATCGGAGATCGTCCAGCGGGAGTTACTCCAACAACTCACATTGCCCTAAGGGGCGTTCCACACGGCACAGAGACATCAGGCGGACTCAGCCGAATCTAAACGGCGTGTCACCGGATGCCCGCTCGTGAGTCAGTTTGCCTGACGAGATTCGGAATCACGCTCGATTCAACTCGGCGGAACATCTTTCGAGTCAGAACCGGCAAGTATTTCCCAAACTCCCATGGTTTCCGTGTTCCCTGCGGAATATGATCATTTGACACAGATTCGGAAAAGGATGCCGAGGTTGTCGTTCAGAGTTATGCGATTCAAGGCGAGTCCAACAACGTGTGATTTCATGGGGGCTGATCCTCCAGGGCGAAGAGATTGTGCGTATCGATCTCAGGAGCATCGCCTGCGGCAATTTCGCCTGAACGCCTGTTTCTTCACTTTTGCAATTCTGGTAGTCAGCGGAATCCACACTGCGCGAGCGCAACCGATGGAGCCTTCCGCGGCTGATCCCAACTCAACCATCGAGAACGCGCCCTCGACGATCGCTCCATCAGAAACTCATTCAAAGCCGATGGCGCCTGATGTCGAGATTCCCGATCACCATCTGGCGAGCGTTGATCTGGACGCCCGACTCGTGGAAGATCGCATCGAACTCACCGCGAAGATCGCCGTGGTTGTGAACCGGGGGGATGGATGGCACCAGATCCCTTTGCGGATGGGGCAATTCCACATCTGGGAACGGGAGTATTCTGGTCCCGGAGAAGAGGCTCCGGATGTCTCCCCTCGTTCCCCGGACGATGGTTTGTTCTGGCTCATCAAGGGAATGGGCCGACACGATCTGACTTTCACGGGATGGCTCCCTTACAAACGACAGGTCTCTGGCGGACAGTTTCAGTTGTCGCTCCCGCCGTTAACGCCTCAGTTTGAGTCTCGGCTCAAGGTGACTCTCCCGCAAGCGAAGATCCAACCACGGGGGAACAAGAATTTCACCTGGATGGAAACTGAAAGTGGGGTCGACGAGACAACCATTCGTGCCAGCATAACCGGATCCAGATTGGATTTTTCCTGGTATGAACAAGTCGGGGGTGTGGAAACGGTTTCTTCTGCGGTGACGCGCATTCATTTGAAACCACTCAGTTCGCGATTTCTGCTCACGGCCGAACAGTCGATTGAGTTTCAACAGACCGGGATTTCGGAAGTTTCTGTTCGGATGCCGGAGGGATATCGGTTAGTTCGGGTTTCCAGTCCCGAAACCCAGCAGTATCGGTCGCACGAGGCCATCGCGGATCGACCAGGATGGTATCGGGTCCGCTTTCAGCCACTCGGGACGGGCCGTTTGTCCTTGAGATGGGACCTCGAAGCGGAAAACTCCGAGTCAGAGGAATTCATACGGCTCAGCGGATTCCAGGTTGAAGGGGCCATTCGCGAAGACGGATTTCTTCGCATCGATGAAATGGCTGATGAAATGTGGGTGCCTGTGCCCGACGAGTCGGAACTCGTCCAACGCATTGGAGTGAGCCAGGTGCGCCAAGTCTGGGTGGGAACACCGCAGATCGCGTATGAGTTTTCAAAGCAGCCGTTCCAACTGACGTTAAAACGGCAGCCGATCGAAGCCCGTTTCTCCGCGGAACCGAGTTTTGACCTCAATATCGAACCCGATTTTTTGGAGTTACGCGTCGAATGGACGCTGAGTATCGATCGAGGAACTCTGCAAAGCATCTCAGCGTACTGGCCCCAATGGAAATCCAACGGCTGGGAATTCATTCCCGGCGCGGTGGGTGGTTCAGCGAATCGAATCACGATGGAGGAAACTGAAACGCAGGACATGCTCGAGTTTCGTTGGGATCTCACCGGATCATCGCGAACGGCGCTGAAAACGCCTCGACTTGCGGTGTTGTTTCGACGTCCCCGCACCAAGTCGGACGATGGTTCGATGTCTCTGCAACTCCCCCAAATCCAAGCCGTCCATTCGGTCCGTCCGAGCCTCGTTGTCCGGGCGGCGGACGAATATTCCGTCCGAGTCTTGCAGGATTCCCAGCCGCTTTCTCCCGCACAGGAGACTCCCGCGAATTCGGTGCTCGCCTTGGATGGGACAACCATCGTCGGACGCTATTTCTTGCCGAAAACGGAGAGTGCCGTGGAGTTCCAAGTGGAAAGCCACGCCAGGACGCTCCGTGCCGAGTCCACGATCGAAATTCTCGAAGCCAGCGAATACGAACTGGTTCTCAGACAATTGATCCCTTTCACCGTGGATTATGGTCGCATTCCCCGAATATCTCTGACCATCCCTGAGCCATTGCGGAAGCTCATGCCGGAGTATGCCATCGCGGAGAGTCTTTCCATTTCGTTGAATGGAGATCCTGTCGAGATTGAGGGCTCTCAAGAAGGGGTTTCGGCTCTGTTCGATCGTTCAGTGAAAGGGAGAAACGTTCTGGAAATCCAGTTTCGATATCCCGTGGATCTCACCAGCGACGCCAACGGACTCGATCTTCCCGTTCTGACGTTGGAGGAGATTCCCTTTGATCGTGTTCAATGCCTCGTTATCCCCGTGGAAGTCGTCCAGGCCGACTCTCGGGAGAAGTCCTGGGAACCGGTCAAGACGTCTCCGCGCGGAGCCCTGTGGGTCAACAATCGAGTCGACTCCCAGTTCCAGTCGATTCCGCTGAATTTGAGCCGACGACTGGCTGATACCTCGCAGCAATTTGTCGTCGACACCCTCTTGCTGAAGTCGATCTTCTCGTCCAGTGGAGAGACAGAGTGTTGGGCGGAGTTCCGATTGACGTCCCCCCCTCAGAGGCTCGTCTTGACGTTCCCCCCGAAGACGGAATTCCGTGAATTTCTCATCAATGGCGAGCTTCTCGGAGAGACGGAAGTGGACGAAATCGAGGGAGCCTTACAGGTCACTTGGAGTTTGCCTCGGCCCATGCCTCCGGCCACGCGGCTTTCGGTCCGTTACCGCACCCCCTCTCAGTCCGCGTTTGGCATTTCGACCTTTCATGAAGTGGCGATGCCGCAATTTCGAAAAAGCGTCTGGGTGGACCGAACCATCTGGGAACTCAAGCTCCCCGCCGGGAGTCACTTGTTCACCTATTCGGACATGTCTCCCCAATTCCAATGGCGCCGGAACTTCCTGTTTTGGAGAAGGGCGCTGACGGACGCTTATGCCGCCGAACGCCAGGAATGGCAAACACCGGAACTCCCCAGTGAGTTTCGGTTTTCCTCGGGGGAGATTTATGCCTTTCAAGGATTTGGCCCAGTCGGAAGAGTGGTGTTCCGATCCATGAATCAGTCTTTGATTCTGTTGGTGGGGGCTGGATTTACCTTTGTTCTGGGTTTCATTTTTTGGTGGCTGCCAGCGACCAGGAATGTGTTTTCCCTGGTCGTTCTCGCCTTTCTGTTTGCGCTTGCAAGTGTCTGGTACCTTCAGCCGCTCCTCCTGCTTCTTCAACCTGCGATTCTTGGAATTTTGCTGGCATTGGTAGCCACTGTCGTTGATGCATCCGGACGGCGTAACGTCCGTGATCCGGCAAGATCGAAGATGATTCGCCCCAAGGGGACCTCCGCTTTGGAGGACATCCCAACTCCCAGTGCCGCGACGAAGTTGTACCAACCCGTTCCCACGGGCCAATCTGATTCTGTAAAAGGGTGAGTTCATGCGACGGAACTTCACTCGGACGTGTCCCCCCCTGAGGGTTCCAAGCGGTTTGGTTTACGGCCTCAAATTCGCCTGCGCGTTCCTGATGCTTGTGGGTTTTCTCCCCCGGCCTGCCGTCTCGCAGGAGGAGGAATCCTCGCTGCCGGCCGTCGTCATTGAGGAGGCTCTCTACAAGGCGACGGTTCATCACGATGAACTCATCCAAGGTGAGTTGACACTGATACTCTCTCACCGCGTTCCGGGAGCAGCCATCGTCGACTGGACCGATGTGGAAATCCCCGTCCACGACTTAACTTGGGTTGGCAAGACCCCGTCGGAAGCGTCCCCCGTCGTGTGGGGAACCGCTCCGGATGGCCGTGTTCTGGTTGTGATTCCGTCAGAGGCTCGGAGATTGACAGGTCGGTGGTCCCTGCGCGGAACTCCGTTCGGGGAAAAGACGCATTTTCCGATGCGACTTCCGGAGGCACTGCGGACGTCCTTACAGATCCTGACGGAGTCGTCCGAACGGGTCTCTGTTGGCAATGGTTGGGTCCGACTCAAAGCGTCGGAGTCTCTTTCGGGGATGTCCGAATGGGAGATCGAGTTAGGGCGAAACCGTGAGACTCTGCTCTCTGTGGGGCCCCCGACTCCCATACAACCATCCGCCACCTGGAGGTACAGCGACGATTCCCTTTACATCGCACAACGGGATGGGTTTCTGATCCAATGCGACTTCCTCGTGGAACCCCTGGATCGAGGAGAGACGGCGAGTCCGTTGGTCCTCCGTTTGCCAGGATCATTCGAACCCCAGTCCCTGACACTCGCGGGAATCCCCGTTTCTTGGGAAACCGTACCCGGTTCCAGACGCGATATCAAAATTCCGCTACAGGCTGGTGACCTCATGTCCCGAACGAAGCTTCGGCTGCGTGGTTTTCAGCAGACGTCTTGGGGGCGCCGGAGAACATTGCCGCGAATCCTGATGCAGAACGGCCGATTGATCGAGCGTTTTCTCTCGCTACGCGTCGAGCCCCCCCTGCAAGTGCATGCCTTGCAATCCGACAAGATGATTCAAACCGAATTGGCAGCGGACGAAAGCGGAGGAGAGTTCTGGCGATTCCAAGCGACTCGTCCAGACGGTGTCCTGGCAGTGGAAATCAATCAGCCTCGGGCAGAGATGAATGCCCGAATCGATAGCCTTCTTGACTTGCGAACGACCGGTTATTGGTCCGCGACGGTTGTGACGATCGAGGTGGAAAAAGGAACAGCGTTTGAATCCCGACTGGTGCTTCCCAAAGGCTGGGAGCCCGTGTCCCTGCAGGAGGTCGGAACCGATTCCCGTGTTGCCGCTTGGGCGTTTCAGGAAGGGACACTCTCCATCCATTGGCAAAATCCGGCGACCCGGTCCACCCCTCGGCAGGCGCTTCTTCTCTCTTACATTCCTTCGATTTCGATGGATCGAGGAGTCGAATTCCAGGTGCCCTTCGCCAGGGAAGTCAAGTCTCAACAGTCGCAACTCTCCTTGGTGCTCAATCCGGACCAGCGTCTCGAAATCCAAGAAGGTCAGAGCTGGAATCCCGTGGACTCTGTCGAGATTCCCGCTGTTATTCGTCGAGATTCGGATATTGCGCAAAAACTCGGCCAGCTTAGCCAGTCAAAACTGCTTGCATTTTCCCAGCAATCTCGTTCCGCCCCCCTTCCCCTGCAATTCGAAACTCGAAAAGAGTCGGAATCTGCGTCGGCAACCTCGGAATTGGAGCCCGTGCTGGTTTCAAATCCGGACATGCCAAACGGGGGCGACACCCCAACCGATGAGACAGCGCCGGCGGCCGCGTGCGAATTGACAACAAGCATCGGATTGGCGGAAACCCAGTCTCTGGTTCATCATGCTCAATATCATTTTGACGCGCCATGGAACCCGGGTCTCGGCGAAATCCGGCTTCCGGCAACTGTCCGCCTTTCGTCCGTGTCAGTTGATGGTCTGGCGGTTTCGGTTTTACGAGATGGCGATCTCCTGAGGTTTCCTCAAGATCTGAAATCCGCTCGGGTCGTGGAATTGACATATGTGACCGACCGAACGCCTGGAATCTGGGGAACGCATCACATCGTCCCGATTCCCATTCTTGCTTCCTCTCGGCATGGCGTCCAATGGAGTCTGCGGCTTCCAGACGAACTTCAACTTGGTGAGATCAGCCTTCCAGGACGGGTCACTGAGAGAATTCCCCCTCCGAATTCGATCGTTTCCTGGCTCGGTCCCCTAGGTCGGCCCCCCGATAAATCCATTTTTCTCCCGTTTTCGGCCTCGCACTGGCGTCGGTTGTTCGAAGGCGGGAACGATGGGTTCTCGGGATCGTCTCACCGCGAATACCTCATGATCTTTCCCAACGTTGGAGACACGATTCAATTTTCGACTTGGGATGCTGGTCGAACGGCCGGCCTTTCCTGGGTGGCAATGATCGCATGCCTCATGATTGGAACGGGTTCCCGCCTGTTTCGAGTCGCCTGGATTGTGCAATTGACGGCCGTCTGGCTCGCGATGCTGATGGTGGCCGCAAGCCTGCTCCCCCCGGCCCTCGCGGTGATTTGCGGGGCAATGGTGCTGGGATCGTTGCTTTCCGTGCTCATCCCCAGACGGGTCATCGAGCGTCCAGACTTTCTTGATTGGTCGTCCACCGTACGAAGGCGGTCCAGGACAATTGCTGGAGCGGTGTGCTTACTCATCGTGATGAATCCCGAATTGCTCCGGAGTCAGCCAACCGAGTCCAGCGCCGGGGATTTCCAACCCACGTCGCTGATCCGCTCGGCGACGTACGACTTGGTCTGGGGGAATCCGGGTGCCCCCCCTTCGGTTCGTGCCACAATTGACGCCCTGTTGCCGAAAGGCACGCCTTCACCGTTATTGAAGCTTCCGTTTAATAATGTGGTCTTCCCCGCGACCACGGAATGCCTCGCGAATGGGTCGCGGGTCCCGTTGATTCCTAGCGTCAATGCGGACGCCCTGCTTGTCGATCTCAGTTCCATCCTGTCCGAGGCGGACACCGAGGACGCGGGTTCCGTATGGTGGCCAATCACATTGGAGATGGAGTTTCTTGCCAAGCCGATCGGGCAACGGGGGAATGAACAGCCGGAGTTTGCCTTCATTGATGCGATTGTCCCCAAGGTTCTGGACTCGGAGTTGGAGAT
>JAGQQQ010000574.1 GCA_020426125.1 Planctomycetaceae bacterium | reverse complement strand
CATGCATGGCGACTTTGCCATCCCGCTGAAATAGTTCCTGGCTTTCTTTGGACGCCCCATTCATGAAGCCCGGTCGTGAAACTTCACGACCGGGCTTGTCTCATTTTCGGCATCAAAAGTTGTTGTTCTGACAACGGTTCTGGGCGGGAAAGTTCTTTTCCCTCGATTAAAGTGTTCGCCGCACCTGAAAGTTTTCGTGATGTGTGAGGCAGCTTACCGACTCGTTTGCGTCGATTGTCGATCCTTACTTTTGTCGACAAGAAATCCCCTCCGACGTTTCGTCATCCACCCATCCCAGCGACATCACGAAAGCTTTTCGACATGCGACACTTCACAACCGCCCTCCTGCTCTCCGCAACCGTTTTGACCGCCGTGGCATTATTCGCCGCCGACTCCGGGCGTGGCATCTCCTGGATTGAAAACCCTCAAGCCGGCGTCACGGTGGCCCGTCAATCCCAACGGCCGATGCTGTTGTATTTCACCACCAGTTGGTGCCACTACTGCAAAAAACTGGACCAGACAACTTGGTCCCACGACGCTGTTCGTGAAGAGATCCAGACTCAATTCGTGCCGATCAAGGTCGATGGCGACCGTCACAAGGATCTCGCCAAATCACTTGGCGTTCGTGGCTTTCCGACGTTGGTGATGCTCTCTCCGGATGGTCGGGAACTCAATCGGGTTGTCGGTTACAAGTCAGGCCCGGCTATGCTCACCCAATTGACCTCGGCAAGAGAAAAGTCGGTCCCTGTGACAATCCAACCGACAGCCGTCCGCTAGTGGTTTTCTATTCACCCCTGACGAACCCGAACCGAATTCTCGAGCGTCTCGACTGGGTTGACATGACTCGGTGAGCAATGGTGAGGGGTGTTGTATAAACCGCAGACGTTGCCAACCGTCGCGGTTTTGGTCTTCGACGCTCATGTCTTCGAGAGCGAGCCTCCACCCTGGTCTAATCCGCACAGACCCGGTGAGGGCTCGCTTCTTTTTGCTGGGGGCAATCCCCGTCTTCCATCGGCGGTTTCAAGTTCGACAGGAGACCACCGAGACATTGGGATATCAATTGCGTCTCGAGGGAGAGTTACCTAACTTTCCAAGGCATCGCTTGTCCCCACTTGCAGGATCACGGAAGACCATGGCCGCCCCCGTTAAAGGATCATCCAGCTACGTCGCGGATGACATCGAAGTTCTCGAAGGACTCGAGCATGTTCGCAAACGGCCGTCGATGTATATCGGCGGCGTCGATTCCCGTGGGTTGCACCACTTGGTCTGGGAAGTGGTCGACAACTCGGTCGACGAGTATCTCGCGGGAGAATGTGACCGGATCGATGTCACGCTCCACAAAGATGGCTGTTCGATTACCGTCTCGGACAATGGGCGGGGCATCCCCGTCGACAAGCATAAAAAGACTGGGAAGTCTGCTCTGGAGGTAATTCTCACCACGCTCTACGCGGGGGGGAAATTCTCCGAAAAGAACTACGTTCGTAGCGGCGGGCTCCACGGCATCGGGTCATCCGCCGTGAACGCACTTTCCGAGCAAATGATCGCGACGGTCCATCGCGACGGCTACGAATGGCGGCAACGCTACAAACGGGGCCGACCGACGACCAAAGTCGAACAAGTCCGGCCGTTTCGCGGACACGGGACCACGATCTTTTTCCGTCCCGATGACGAAATCTTTCGGCGCGTCCAGTTCCACGCGGACACGATTCGTCAGCACCTGGAAGACATCTCCTACATTCATGGCGGACTGAAGATCACCTTTGTCGACGAGACGAAAGGGGAAAAATACGAACTGCACCATCCCGATGGCATCATTGCCTATCTCGGCAAAATCATTGAGGAAGACAAGCGGAAGCCGATTCACGAAAACCTGTTCACCGCGGACAAGGACGAAGGCAAGATTCGCCTGGAGATGGTGCTCAAATGGACCGAATCGACGGATGAGCATATCCGCAGCTATGTGAATGGAATTCGGACCCGCGGCGGGGGGACTCATGAGTCGGGGTTCCGGTCAGGGATCGCGAAGGCCGTCAAGAACTTCATGGATGTCCACGACATCAAGGTGAAAGGTCTCACGATCTCCCCCGATGACATTCGCGAAGGAGTTGTCGCCATCCTCTCGGTGTTTCACAACGACCCCATGTTTCAGGGTCAGACGAAGGACCGGTTGAACAATCCCGAGATGAGTTCTCTCACCGAGGGCGTGGTTCGTCCCGCTCTGGAGAACTGGCTGAATAACAACCGTTCCACAGCGGATGGAATCATCGGGCGGATTATCCTCGCGGCCCGTGCTCGCGCCGCCAGCCGGGACGCGGTCAAGGAGATCCGTCGCAAGGGGAGCAGCGGCAAGAAAAGCAACCTCCCGGGCAAACTGCTCGACTGCCGTTCTACCAAAGCTGAAGAGTGCGAATTGTTCATCGTTGAAGGCCAGTCCGCCGGGGGAACCGCTGCGAGTGGCCGCGATTCGCGGATTCAGGCCGTGCTGCCGCTCAAGGGGAAAATCCTGAATACCGAGTCGTTGTCACTCGGCAAGATTCTGCAGAATCAGGAAGTGAAGGATCTCGTCGAATCCTTGGGAACGGGGATCGGCCCCCACTTCGATGTCCACAAACTCCGTTATGACAAGATCATCCTGCTGATGGATGCCGACAGTGACGGCTATCACATCAGCACGCTGTTGCTCACCTTTTTCTTCCGACACATGCGCGATCTCATTCAGCAGGGCAAGCTCTACCTGGCTCAGCCTCCGCTCTACAAAATCGAAGTGGGGAAGGAGCGCCATTACGCTCAGGATGACGCCGATAAGGAAGAAATCCTCGCCAGTCTGCCGCAGAACCGCAATGTGGACGTCCAGCGGTTTAAAGGACTGGGAGAAATGAACGCCCCACAGCTCAAGGAAACCACTCTCGATCCCGCCACGCGGACATTGCTTCGTGTGGATATCGAAAGTGCGGTTGAAGCGGATGCCATCTTCTCGCAGTTGTTGGGAAAAGACGCCTCCGAACGTTATCGAATGATCATGGACGAAGCGGGGGAAGTGGATGACATCGACATCTGATTCGGCAACAGAGGCTGTTCGCCCCT
The DNA here is from genome assembly GCA_020426125.1 of Planctomycetaceae bacterium. GTDB lineage: Bacteria > Planctomycetota > Planctomycetia > Planctomycetales > Planctomycetaceae > HKST-UBA70. The sequence continues at coordinate 1,980 of JAGQQQ010000574.1, read as the reverse complement.
CGCAAGCGCTCGGGAAAGGGGTCTTTTGGCATCGGTCCTTCATCGGGATGCTGTTGACGCAGTTCCTCGGCGTCTTCAATGACAATCTGTTCAAACAGATCGTGTTGTTCGTCTGTGTGGCCGCTGGCAGTGATTCGGCTCAAGGGACGGCGACGATCGCGTTCTCGATTCCGTTTATTCTGCTCTCCGGGTTCTGCGGATTTCTGGCGGACCGATTCAGCAAGCAACGGATCGTGATCCTGAGCAAGGTGCTGGAGATCGTTGTCATGCTGATGGGGATGGCCGCCTTCGCCAGTGGCAATCTCAAATTTCTGTTCCTGGTGCTGTTTCTCATGGGTGCCCAGAGTGCATTCTTCGGCCCTTCGAAATACGGAATCTTCCCTGAACTCTTCCATGACGATGACCTCCCCAAGGTCAACGGCGTCATTCAAATGACAATGTTTATCGCCATCATCCTCGGGTTTGCGTTGTCGGGAGTGGTCAAAGAGTGGGCCGGTGACGAACATTTGTATCGGGCCTCGTACGTCTGCATAGCGATTGCCATCGTGGGAACTCTGACATCGCTAATTCTTCCGAGAACGCCGGTCGCCCACCCGGGCCTGGAGTTCGTGCCCTCAAACTTTTTCGTCAATTCGGAAACTCGCCGGGAGATCCTGGGGGATCGCAAGTTGCTTCTGGCACTCTTGGCAACGTCCGCTTTCTGGTCGGCGGGGGGACTTGTTTATCCGCCTGCGATCAATGATCTGGGACTTTTGCAACTCAATCTCTCGGAAAGCCAGACGGGGTTTCTTGCGGCCTCAACGGGACTGGGAATCGCCGTCGGCTGTATCGTCGGGATGCTCCTTTCACACGACAAATTCAACGGCAAGCTCGTCCAGCTTGGCAGTTTTGGCATGCTGCTGGGATTGATCGCGGTCGGCCTCCCTGGGGGAGCGAATGGAGCCAACGTGATCGGTGTCAGCGGCTCCGCGATCGCCCTAATCTGGATCGGCCTCTGTGCCGGGATCTTCAATGTTCCCCTCGCCGCGTACATTCAGGCGAAGGCCCCAACCGCTCACAAAGGCCGCGTCATCGCAGCGATGAACCTGATGAACTGGATCGGCATCTACATGTCCGGCGTCTTTTACAAGATCGCGGTTCCAATTCAGCAAGCCAACAACCTGCCCCCCTGCACATTATTTCTTGCAGCAGGGATGATCTTGGCTCCCGTAGCGTTGTTCTACCGGCCCGGCTCGGAGACTCTGTGCAGCGACAATCCCCTCGAGCTCGTTCCCGCTAAAGGGCCCATTTGAATCAACTTTCGAAAAGGGGGGCTCCGGCCCGATCACGGCCCCTTGGCGTGGTGATTCAAGTCATGGAGTCCATGAACAAGGGATGGGAACGCACGTTTCGAGAAACGGCTGGATGGCTTTCCTCAGCCGTCCTCGCAGTGTGTCTTGAATGCGTTGCCAAAGCCCTGACTTCACCCACTTCCGGAAGATCCCGTAGACCGTAGTTCCCACGCGGGAACTCCTTGGGGAGCATTCGCTATTGGCATCCTGCTCGAAGAAGGGAGAAAATCTCATCGAGAATCCGCCGTCGGTCAATCGGAGGCCGACCACGCCGAGACCGGGCGGGAAGCAACCTTCGAATGATCGCCCATTTTCGATCTGTCAGATCGGAGGCTAATTCCCGTTCCTCATGACTGCGGCTCCATCCTTGGAGTTTCGAGAGATGAATAAGGGAGCCGTAGCTTCTTTTATCTCCATTCGATTTTCAAAACACGTTCTGAAGGAGGCATGCGGTCGGTTTGCCGACGCTCACTTCGCTTGAGCGGCGAGCAACTGCTGCTGATACTCGTGAAATGTCAACCAGCGGACCTGATCCGAGAGAAGTGTCCGCTCCCAATGGCTGATGTGACGTTTGTCAACGGGTTGAAGCTCAAAGGAAAAGGAGTGTGAGGCGCGGAGCCGTTCGATCCCATCCAGATGAGTCGTGCGG
>JAGQQQ010000573.1 GCA_020426125.1 Planctomycetaceae bacterium | reverse complement strand
ACGGTTTCCCCAGCACGATATCCGGATTCACCGTGCCAGGATTGACTAGCGGGTGCTTCTTCAATTGATCAGCAATCGCGATCGACGCCTTAGAGAGGCCTTGCAGCGAATCGCCATACACCCGAACCGCCATCGATGCCTTGATGCCGGCCTGCAACATGACGATGCGTCCTTCAATCGGTTGCAACGGCGCGGCCGGTGTGACACCGGGAAGCGTAGCAGCAGTATTGATCTCATCCCAAAGACCTTTTTCTGTGATCCCGGGTCGCCACTCGCTGCGCGGCTTGAGCATCACGTAGGTCTCCACCATTGCCGCCGGAGCCGGATCGAGCGCCGAGTCGACTCGCCCGATCTTGCCCATAACGTTTGCTACCTCTGGAATCTGTTTGATGAGCAGATCCTGCGTCTGCAGTACCTCCATGGCTTGGTCAAAATTGGCCGCCGGATACAAGCTGGGCATGTAGAACCAGCTTCCTTCGTCGAGTGCGATCCAATCATCCGACTTCAATCCGGTAAACGCATGCTTGGCAGTCACGTATCCCGGTACATTATTGAGGTTGGCCCCGCAGAACGAAGCGAACGACTCCAGCGGCCGGAGGACCACGGGGAGTCCGATCCACGCCCCCAATCCCAGGACGAAGATCGTTGCTGGAAACGACAACATCAGGGCCTTATGTTCCAGCGCGAGTCGCAGTCGGCCGGCATAGAGAAACCGTACGAATCGGCTCGCCGGGTTCTCTTGCATGGACCGAATCCTTTCACGCATCATCCACCAACCTGCCGCAAACCCCGACAGCGCTGCCACGATGCTGGACCATATCGGTGGCAGCGGCGACCAACGTGCGATCTGTTCGTGCCAGACCAACAGGCACATTCCCCCCAGCAAGGCCGCCACAATCGTGGCGACAATTAACCCCGTGACACGTGAGTATCGGGCGGACTTCAGGAAGACCCTCGCGAGAACGGGCACAACCGCAACGGCCACGATGAGACTTGCGGCCAACGCAAAGGTCTTCGTCCAGGCAAGCGGGGCAAAAAGTTTGTGGTCACGTCCGGTAAGGAAAAACACTGGCAGAAAACTGACGATGGTCGTACTCACGGCGGTCATTACCGCGGGAACCACTTCGGCGGCCGAGTCGCGAATGACTGCCAGCCGGCGTTGTGCTCCACCCGGCGATCCCGCACTTTCCCAGTCGGCAAGTGAATCGTAGACGTTTTCCAGCACAATGATCCCCATATCAACCATCGTGCCGATCGCTATCGCGATTCCCGCAAGGGACATGATATTGGCGTCGACGCCGAACAGTTTCATCGCCGCAAAAGACATCAACACCGCCATCGGCAATGTAATTGCGATCATGATGCTGGCGCGGACATGGAGCAGGAAGAGCACGACGACGACGATCGTGATGATCGTCTCCTGGCTGAGCGCTTCGGTCAGTGTGGCGACCGTTTCGTCGATTAGCAACGTGCGATCGTAGATTCCGTGTATCTTGATCCCGCCCAATTCCGACTCCAACGAATCAATCTTCGCCTTCACCCGCTGAATCACTTCCCGAGGGTTTTCACCGTACCGCATCACGACGACACCCCCGACTGCCTCTCGGCCATTGAGATCCAGTGCACCACGACGAAACGCGGGGCCAATCTGCACCTGTGCTATGTCGCGGACGCGAATCGGTATGTTTTCACGTGTAAGGATGACCGTGCTCTTGATCTGCTCAATAGTCTCCGATTCCGTCTTTCCCGACCCAATAAAGCCCTTCCCGCGAACAATGAATTCCATTCCACTGGTTTCGACTGTCTTGGCACCCACGTCGATGTTGGACGCCTTGACCGCGTCGATGACATGCCCTAACGGAATGTTGTGGTACCGTAGCTTGTCCGGGTCGACTTCAATCTGATACTGCCGAACGTGTCCACCGACACTTGCCACTTCACTTACGCCCGACACCGCCTGCAGGTCATACTTGACGACGAAATCTTGAATGCTTCGCAGTTCAGCGAGATTCATTCCTGCGGGAGGGTCCAAGGTGTAATAGAGGACCTGCCCGAGTCCGGTGGCGTCAGGGCCCAGCGTCGGCGCGACGCCGTCTGGCAGCATTGCACTGGCCGTGCCAAGCTGCTCCGCAACGCGTGAACGTGCCCAATAAAAGTCGGTGCTATCTTTGAATGTTACTTGGACGAAGCTATAACCAAATAGACTCTTCCCACGCACCGACTCCGCATCCGGAACGGCCAACAATGCGACCGACAACGGATAGGTGACTTGATCTTCCACGTCCTTGGGAGACCGACCCGGCCAGGCGGTAAAGACGATCACCTGATTTTCCCCGATGTTGGGGATCGCGTCGATGGGGACTTGTTGCGTCGCGTAAACACCGTAGCCGATAGCAACAACGGTCAGCACGACCATGATGAGCGGTTCACGGATGCAGAACGAAATCATTGCACGAAGCATTTACTGATCGCCTCCATCCTGATGCTCGCGCTCGTCCTGGATCTCCTTCGGGCTCTCACCGTTGGTTTTAGGTGGGATCGTTCCGACCAACTCGCCGCAACGCAACATTTCACTCCCGTAGTACGGATTGCGGAGTTCGGCTTCTGATTGCAACCAATCTCCTTCCCCCTGTTTGACCATCGGGCAGAAGAAGTGATTGAAGGTTTGCTCTGCGTCGGCGCCACGAATCCTCGTCGAGAGCGTGATGATGGCGTGACTGATTGGCTTGAACTTGGCGCGAGCTTCCTCCAGAGACAGATGATGGAGATGCGGAATATTTTGCTCAATCAAGTTCAATTGTTCGCGAACGCCTTCCGGCATCTTTTCAGCGGCCAGCAGGTGTTCGGTCGATCTCCCAAGCGTAACAACCGATTTCTCTGAAGGCTGTTTGTCGGCAGCAAGAGTACGCTGGATTTCGAAGTACGCTCGATAGAGCTCTTCAATCTGTTGCCCGGCTTCCCCCTCCAATCGTGTGATTTGAAAATTCTCGAATTCCAAGGGCGTGTTCCGAAACTTCGGAACGGCGCGAGTCGGATCGATCAGGCTCGGCTTGCCCGCCAACTGCATTTGGGAATCGATGAGAAAGTTCCCTGATGTGGCGACTTTCTCTCCCGCTTCGAGGCCATCGAGGATCACGGCCTCATCCGTCAGGATTGGTCCAAGTGTGACGTTGCGAATCTCGAATCGGCCCGGTTCGGTCTCGACGTACACCACGCTATGTTCGCCCGCCATCAAGAGTGCCGAGCGGGGAACGGTGATTGATTCTACCCGTTCGACAGGCTGCTCGGTGTAGCCGTATCGTGAGGTGGGGACGAGTTTCATCCCGCAGATCGGACAGTCTCCGGGCTCATCGCGAATGACTTGCGGGTGCATCGGGCTGATCCATTTCCCAGCGAGTTCCGCATCAAACACTTCCCCTTGCGGTCCAATGGGGATTTCGATCGTCGCCTGAGCGTAGTCCCCCGGACGAAGCTCACCGTTTTCATTCGTGAATTCGACTCGTACGCCGACCGTGCGATTTGATTTGTCGACGCGGGGGTCGATAAAGGCGACTCGCCCGGTCAGCGTCTTTCCCGGCAACGACGTCAGTTCGGCATCCACGACCTGCCCGAAGCGGATTCGAGACCCGTCTTCGGGATAGAGTTCCAACATCAACCAGACGGTCGAAAGATTCGCAATTCGGTAGATCGGCTCCCCTGCCGAGATGTATTTCCCTTCCTCGGCGAGTTTTTCGATCACGGTCCCGCCGATAGGAGCGTAGATTGTCAGGCGTGACTTGGCCTCGCCGGAAGTGTTGAGTTCGGCAAGCTGCTCCTCCGTCATCCCGAGTTCGACCAGCCGCTGTCGTGAGTTCGCAACGAGTTTCGTTTGCGCCTCCCGCACCGACGCCAACGTCGACCCGCTCGTCTTAGCGAGTGTTTGCTGCGCTTCGAGGTATTCGACTTGTGCAGAGAAGAGCTGCGGACTGTAGACCACAGCGAGGTGATCGTTCTTCTCAACGACCACTCCGGTGTAGTCGGCGAAGAGCCGCTCGACGCGACCGTCGATATAAGAGGCGATGGTCGCCTGCCGACTTTCGTCGATTTCGATAGAACCGATGGTCCGAATCTTCGTGGTGACCGGGTGCTTCGTGACTTCAGCAGTCTCGACGTTGGCCAGCCGTCGCTGTGCCGGTTCAATCGTCACCGCCAGTTGGTCGAGGTCAGCTCCCGATGATGTCGCTGGAACGAGCGCCATTCCGCAGATTGGACACCGTCCAGGTCCGGGCTGTCGAATTTGGGGATGCATGGGACAGGTGTGGATCTGCTGGGATCCGTCAGCGGACGATGCCGCGGCCAGACTTCCGGCTCGAATCCACCCTGTGCGCTGAGCGACTCCCAGCAGGACAATCAATAGGATCCCGGCCCCCAAAAAGAGGCCGACGTTGCCGAATCGTGCGAACCACCAACGGAACGACTTCGGCGAAGGATGGGGCCGGGATTCCTCAGCTGTCGTTTTTTTTCGGGGCGGGGACATGACGACTTTCCAAGCCAAATGTTCGAAAGAGGAGACGAATTCCATTCGTCCTTCTGCTTTCCGACTTCATTCTCAAATGAAGCGGCGGCCAGCCAAAGCGACCAACACCGCTAGCTTGAGCGTCTCCATCGCAGAACGAATCTGACGAAGGAATTGTGTTCAAGGCCAGCGTTGGACCGTGCCGGAAAAACTCCAGCCGGCCGCCTTTTCCACGCAGAAGGAGGAAGGCGGAACTTTCGGGTGACGCGAGGAGATTTTCCTCGCGCGTCCCTTCTGTTCATGTCGCATTACAGAGCGAGTTTCTCGGCCTTTTCCTCATCGGAAAGAGCCAGAAACTTGTCGTCACAGCCATCGCAACAGAAGCCGATGGTCATGCCGTTCCACTCGACGGTGCTGGCGTCTTCGGAGACCTTGCCCCCCATAATGGGGCATTTTTCATTGACCGGAACGGCGGCCGTGGCCGACGCATTCCCGGTCTCCATGGACGAATCGCTGCATCCAGCGGCGACGGCGGCAAACACGACAGAGAGACTCAAAACAGAAAATGTGCGGACAAATTGCATGACAAACCTTCAAAGATCGAAGAATGAATAGAAGGCTGAACGGGAGGCATTCAGCAAAGAACGATGGACCGAAGAGACAGGAATTGATTTCTCCTTCGCGGTCCGCCTTCATCCTTCTTTAGGTTTGCCAGACACAAAGCACGATCTGTTTATGATGAAGCGTCAACACCTCATTTGAAGGCTCCGGAAATGGAACCCACGTTGGAACAGAAACGACCTGCGTTGGAACGTGTGTCTCAAAGCTGACGATCAGATTGAGCAGATGAGCGACCGTCGATTCCGAGGAACCAGGAATTCCCTGCTGGACGGGATCGACGGGAAGGAAGTCCCCACAGTGGCAAACCAACCTGGAAGGAAATTCGCCTGAGGTCGACGCCGACTCATTCTCGTCGACGCACTCCGTTAACGCCTGACAATGAATACAACGTTTGGTTTTCGCGAGATTCTTCTTTTCGCTGGAACAACAACACTCTTGATCGGCTGTCGAAGATGAGGAAACAATCGACTGACAATCACACCCAAAGGCCACGCCGGAGCAGACGGTCTGCACCAAAAGCAGCAGAGCTGTTAAGCAGGCAACAGTGGCTTGAAAGTTCGGGAACAACGCGAGCGATTTCCAGTCGGAATGTCTTTCGTCGGAACAATGATTCTAAGACCGATCATTGGGGCGGTCCATCTTTCTTTTCACAATTCTCGTTACTTCCCGTGATGGCCTCCCTGCATCATTGGATGCTTTCTCATAGGACTCTGGGGTTCCGAAACGATTCACAATCTCTTCGAAGACAGTTCCTTTCGGAACCGACTCGTCGGAATTCATGACTCGGTCGTAGAGATCCTCGGGCAGCACGCGAAGCGTCGTCATCAGGCCTTTGACGGACACCAAGGCGGTCGCCCGCATGCCTTGGACCTCCCGTCGCGACCAGATGGCCTTCATGAAGTCTTCGCTCATGGACATCCCCTTGTATACCCTGGGGAATGTTCAAGGCAGAACCGGCGTGGTCTCAGCGCCGCTTTCTTTCGCTCTGGTTGTTCCGGTGAGGAAAGCTGGAGAAACTCTCCATCGTCCCGGCGACTCACGAGATCGCGCCCGGCGGCTTGCTGAATCTTCGCGTTCGCGATCGCAAGATCACCAAGAGCCTGATGATACCCCAACTCCAACGTCAGGAGGTTTCGGTAGTCTCGAATTACTCGGTCGAACTCGACGGTGCCATTGGAGTAGGACTCCTGGTCGGCGGAGAGAGTCTGTCTCGCCTGCGGCAGAATTGTGTTCGTGTACAGTTCGGCTGTTTCCTTGGCTCGTTGCGCTTCTGTCATCAAATCCAGAATCAAAGCGTCATAACGGTCCGCAAGTTCCTCCACTGAGGCAAGTGCGGCCTGATGCTTCCATCCGGCTTCGTTTCGCATCGCGTCGTATTTCTCGCGCCAGATCGGCACGCTGACCTGGACCCCGATGGCCCACGGATCTTCTCCCACATTCACAACCGGGGTGGGGGGACGGTTGTCGTCCGTGACGAAATAGCTCGCGGACAGCATGAACTCTGGCCGGCGGCTCAGTTGCGCGACCTCGATCCCCCACCGGGTGGCCAACGTCCGCAGTCTGGCTGCTTCAATCTCCGGCTGCGCACTCAGTGCGATTTGATGGACGGCCGTTGCATCGAGTTCAATCGTTTCGATTTGGAGTTCCGCATCGACGTTGACTGGAATGTCCGCTGGACGGCCGACCAACCGGTTGATCTCCGCTTCCACGGCCCGTCTCTGCCTGCGATACGTCAACAACCGCTCTTCGAGCTTGGAAAGTTCCAGCGTGCCGAGCAGCACATCCCCTTGCGAAGCGTTGCCCGTCGCAATTCGCGCGTTGGCGACATCAATCAAGGATTCCAGCAACTCCTGATTCGCAATGGTTGTCTCGATCTGTCTCTCGATGACATACAATCGAAACCATCCAATCCGAATGCCGGCGATGACTCGCAATCGCTCCGCCGCATACTCTGCCCGCATGGCAAACGCCTCAAAACACGCCTGCTGTTGTTGAGCGTGAAGCCGTCCCAACCACGGGATCGACTGACTGACGTTTATGTTCGCCCGTTGCGACCCCGCGGCAGTTTCGATGGGATTCCCAAAGATGTTTGCCCCCAACTTGGGATCGGGAAGCTTGTCCACGTACTGTGACCGCGCGGCCGCCGCGTAATATTCCCTGTAGAGCCGCCCTAACCGGGGGTTCTGTTCGACGGCCGTTGCGATCAGCAGATCTAAGCCAGACTCTGCACTTTGTGGAAGCGATCGAAACAACTCCTCACGATCGCTCGGAAGTTCGCCGTCCAACTGTTCCAAGTTGACGGTCACAGCCTGCGTCACTACGGAATCTTCTTCAAAGCGAACTGGCCTGACAACGGCAGCCGATGGAGTTTCGACACTGTCAATGACAGGGGCCTGATTCGTCTCTTCTGGGGCAGCCGATGACAGGCGAGATTCCGGGGATCGGACGGGAGCCACCGAGCAGCCGACAGCACAACAAGTGGCCGTCAAGGCGGACAGAAAAGAGACTCTAAGCGGTGCCCGCATCATTCATCCTCATGTCGCGAACAGACGGCTCCTCCACGCGGGGGAAAACCTGACTTCGCAGTAATCCAAAAATGTCGACACGGTCCAAAAAGGTGATCGACGATCCAGACGGACGAATTTTCCGAAAGCTTTCGATTTGATCGATTGCTCATGATTATGACGGTCGATTGTCACGATTTTGACGACTGTGAGCGACTACCTACTGCCGGTGAGCATTCGTTCTGTTTTTTTGATACCAAAGGAGTGATGGAGTTCCCCGCGATTCGTGGGGAACTCCGTGGGACTTGTTATGGACCGGGCGATCAATAAGTGGCGG
>JAGQQQ010000572.1 GCA_020426125.1 Planctomycetaceae bacterium | reverse complement strand
ACATCTTCACCGAAAAACCGATGGCCACCGACTCTCCCGGAGTCCGCTCTGTGATGGAGTCTGTCCAGAAAGCCAAGGACAAAGGACTCGGCATGCTCGCCGGATTCTGCTGGCGATATGATTATCCCCGCCGGGCGCTGTTCGAAAAAGTTCTTTCGGGTGAACTCGGCGATATTCTCACAGTCTATGGCACCTACCTGACTAGCCCCGTCAAGCCGATGCCCCCAGCGTCATCCCGACCAGACGGCATGAGCGACCTCGAGTGGATGGTTCGCAACTGGTACAATTTCACTTGGCTCTCCGGTGACGGCCTCGTGGAGCAGGCGTGCCACACCGTCGACTGGCTGGCTTGGGCGAAAGGAGACACGCATCCCGTCAGTTGCACGGCAGTCGGCGGCCGTCAAATCCCGGCCAACGGTGGCAACATCTTCGATCACATCGAAGTCAACTACGTCTGGGAGGATGACACCCGCGGTTTCATCGCCCAGCGGCAAATCGCTGGCTGCTACAACGAAAATAGCTGCTACATCCTCGGCACCAAAGGCAAGGGCTTCATCGACCGTCGCGGCGTCCGGACGACGATGGCCGATGGAGAAGCATGGCGATACAAAGGGGAGTCCCCCAACATGTATCAAGTCGAACACAATGAGTTCTTCCAGTCCCTTCGCGAAGGGAAGCCACTCAACAATGGCGACCGCATGGTCAACAGCACCATGATGGCGATCATGGGACGCATGGCCGGCTACTCCGGTAAGGAAGTCACTTGGGAAGAGGCTCTCAACTCCGACGAGGTGCTTGTTCCCGAAACTCCAAACTGGGATGCTCCCGTCGAGATGCGTCAATTGGCCATGCCCGGCCTGAGCTAGAGCAGTCTGCTCTCCCGCGTGTCCGCGACGAGCGTCTTTGACAGCAACGCAAACACCAATCCACGAGACAGAACGCAACCATTGTTCTGTGATTTGCTCGAATCTGAAATCCTTGGCGAGCGGGGAGCGTCAGGTCCCTGTCCTTTCCGCTGACATCTGTGGTTCACTAACAAGGCTCCGTCATCTTTCCGACGGAGCCTTTTCTCTTCTTAACATCTTGTCACGCCATGGCCTATCCCCGCGTTTCCACCTTCAAATCGGTTGAACAGTTTCAACAGTATCTCGATGAACTGGGGGTGGAGCTTGCGTTTGATGAAACCGTCGAAACGGGATCCGACTCCCCGCTGGGAAGCCGATGCAACTGGCAAGGCGGCACGATCGGAAATCGTTTCTGTATCCTGCCAATGGAAGGCTGGGACGGCACTCCAGATGGACGCCCCTCTGAGTTGACCCAACGTCGCTGGCAAAACTTTGGACTGAGTGGCGCCAAGTTCATCTGGGGAGGGGAAGCGGTCGCCGTCTGTCACGACGGCCGAGCCAACCCCAACCAACTCTTGATCAACGATCAGAATCTCTCCGACATCGAACATCTCCGACTCTTGCTGGAGGAGACCCATCTCGAACATTTTGGGACGGCGGACGATCTCCTCGTTGGACTGCAACTGACTCATTCCGGACGCTATGCCCGGCCCAATGAAAAGAAACGGGCCGAACCACGCACGTTATATCGGCATCCATATCTCGATGGTCGGGTGGGGATCGCCGATGATTCCCGGCTTCTCACCGATGGCGAATTGGATCAACTCGTCGAAGACTTCGTTGTCGCTGCTAAACTCGCGGGGAAGGCGGGTTACCAGTTTGTCGACATCAAACACTGCCACGGCTACCTCGGTCACGAATTTCTTTCGGGATACGACCGCCCCGGGAAGTATGGCGGCAGCTTCGAGAACCGAACTCGATTCTTGCGATCCATCGCGGATGGCATTCGTGCCGAAGTCCCCGACATGGAACTTGGCGTCCGAGTCAGCATTTTCGATTTTGTCCCGTTCGAACCGGGAGAGGATCGCATTGGGGTGCCTTCGCATCAGGGCAACTACCGATACGCCTTCGGTGGGGATGGGACAGGGCAGGGGATCAACCTTTCTGAGCCGATTGCCTTTTGTGAGTTGCTGCGGCAGTTGAAGATCGATCTCGTCTGCACCACGGCGGGGAGCCCCTATTACAACCCCCACATTCAAAGGCCGGCGATCTTTCCGCCGTCGGATGGCTACCAACCGCCTGAGGATCCCTTGGTCGGCGTGGCACGCCAGATTCGAGCGACGGCGAACCTCAAGTCGCATTTCCCCGACCTCATCGTCGTCGGCTCCGGCTACTCCTATCTTCAGGAGTGGCTTCCCCATGTCGGTCAGCATGCCGTCCGCTCGGGAGCCGCTGACTTTGTCGGCCTTGGACGGATGGTTCTCAGCTATCCCGATTTGCCGGCGGATGTTCTCGCCGGGAACGAACTCGCCCGGAAAAAGATCTGCCGGACATTCAGCGACTGCACCACCGCTCCCCGAAATGGCCTCGTCTCTGGTTGCTACCCGCTGGATCCCTTCTACAAGGACCGCCCCGAGCGGTCGCAGCTTGTGGAACTGAAGAAATCCATGGACATCCGCTGACCGAGATTTTCCAACAGACCATGGACAAAAGTCGGATCGGGGTTGGATGTGATCCTCTACGATGGTCGGTCAGTCTGGATCTGAATCTTCCGAGGTTGGGATCGGGGGATTTTGGGGAGGACAACCTCCAGGACACCGTCATTCAGCTTCGCGGAGATCCGATCATGGTCGACGTCATCGCTGAGGATAAACGAGCGGAGATAATCACCCACCTGATACTCCTGATGAAGCAAACTGGCTCCCTCAGGAACAACGGTTTCCACCCGTCCAAACAGTGTCAGTCGGTTGTCTTGAACTTGAAGTTCCAGATTCTCCAACGTCACTCCTGGCAAATCCGCTCGGAGGACCAACCCGTCTTCCGTTTCGAAGATGTCAATGGGCGGGGTCCGCACCCATTTTTCGGGTAATGCGTCGGCACTTCTTCGCCGCCGATCGTCGGGCTCGCGATTTTCTTTTGAGGGGCTTGTTGCATCAGACATGGCAACTCAAATAGGTAAGGATCGACTGGAGCGTTTCTGTCGAAAGGTCAGAATCAATAAGTGAATTGCAAGCGACATGGGAGTCATCGAGCCGTCCTTCGAGCGAGACAAATTCAGACCAACCGATCACTCTGATGACACCGAGCCTTCCTGTGCGTCGGGGGGAGCCAAAGGTTTCTTGGAAACTTCGATCCGCCGAGGTTGTCCCGAAGGCAGCTTGGGAAGATGAAGCCTGAGCAAACCATCGGTCAAGTCCGCGCGAATGTGGTCTTCGTCGACCCGTTCTGGCAGCGACACCTTGCGTTCCCAGTTCCCATTTGGCCGTTCGCTCCGCCGGAACCTTTCATCGGGAACCTCGGTGCCTGTAAGACGACGTCCTTTCAGTGTCAGTATGCCTCCGGCCACTTGCAGTTCCAAATCGTCCACATGGCATCCGGGAAGCTCGGCGGTGATCAGATAGGATTCCCCCGTGTCAAACAGATTCAGGGCGGGAAAAGGTCGTCCCAGCCGCAATCCCTCGATAGCCAAATCCATGGAGCGGAACCAGCGATCCACTTCTCGTTCCAGATCCTGGAATGTGCTGATCGGGTTCCCCCAGCGAAATACCGACATGGTTTCAAGGTCCTGGGTTATCGTAGGGATCGAATAATAGAGGGAACCGGGACGTGGGCAATTTTTGCGCCCGACGGTGACTCGTCTCCTGAGAGTCAATCGTAAAGTAAACGATGTAATAGTCTTACACGAAACTCGAACATCTCGTTCAAGGCTGATGATCTGCCGGAGAACTGCCATTCTGGCAAATCGTTGAGTGACCGAGCGGGGTAGGAATACACACGGTTCCCCCACAAAGAGAGTCGTCCCCAGATCTCGGGAAACAAGGTCACTCCACCTCAAATTCACAAAAGTTTTTTGTTTTCCGATTTGACCGACTGGATCGGTGACGTAGGTTTTTCAAACTCAATTCGTTCCCGCGAGGCAGAGATTGTTAACGCCATGAAACGCCTAATCCGCCTTTTCACTGAAGAACACGCCGCGACTGCGGTCGAATACGCGGTCATGTTGGCGTTGATTGTCGTGATGTGCCTCGTCGGAATTCGCACTCTGGGAGCGCGGATGCTCAACGTCTGGGTTCAAGGAAAAGCCGACATGAACGCCGCTGGATTCTGAGTTTTGGTTCCTGCGAGTTGGGGTCAGCGTCGCTGGCAGCGAGGGCAGTAAAAGGTCGCGCGCTGAGCTTGAACGATCCTCCGAATGATGCCGAGCCCGCAAGTGCGACAGGTTTCTCCCTGTCTTGCATAGACCCTGTGTTGATTCTGGTAGCTTCCGTTCTGGTTGAGCGCATTTCGGTAGGTCCCATCTGCCAATGTCGATCCTTCGTAAAGGATCGCGGTTTCGAGAACGTGAACCGCCGCGTGCCGGATTCGTTCAACCCTTCCCCGGGAAATCCGGTTGGAGGCGGCCATCGGGGAAACCTTCGCGAGGTGGAGGATCTCGCTCGCGTAGAGGTTGCCAATCCCTGCGAACAATTTCTGGTCGAGCAGGGCGACTTTAATGGGTCGAGACGTCCGAGAGAGTGCCTTCCACCATTCCTCCAAGGACATGCTCAAGACCTCCGGTCCGAGTTGACCGCTTTCAAGGTTCGCCTCTCTCTCTGACTCCGACATCAATCGGACCGTCCCTAAGCCGCGCCGGTCCCAGAACCAGCACTTCGACGCGACGCCGGCTGATTCGACGCTCCAGTAAAGGCGGAGGTGTTCGACACTCGGAGGATCGCCAAGCAGCAATAAGCCGGTCATTCGAGGTTCAATGATAAAGGCTTCCCGATTTTCGAGTTCGATAATCGCTCGTTTGCCTCGCCTTCGGACATCCGCAATCGGCTGACCGATCGTCCGCTTTCGCATTTCGGCAATCGACGGAACGACCAGTAAAGGCCGGCACGCACATGGGCATTCCGCAAAATCCGTCAAAGTTGCCCCGATTAGCCGTGGACGGATCCCGCGAACCATCGTTTCAACTTCAGGGAGTTCCGGCATCCGCTTCTCCTCACACTTCCGTCGATCGCAATCCGTTCCCGAGCGGTTTGACCACTACGACTCCGATGCCCGGCAACTTCTCTACAGATCGTCCTTCCGTCCCCCTTTTCGCCTATTGACTCAGCATTGTATCGGCTATCCGAGTTCTTTCGACCGTTGGTGACGCCGAGTGAAAGTCGCAACCCTTTTTACGGAAACTTCTTGACGCTGAAGCGGGCGAGGACGATCCTAGAGAACGGTGAAAAGTCGAAATTTCGGTTCAGAAGCTGATCGAGCCTTTGGACCGGGAAGATGTTGAGCAATTACGGCCGAGTCCGCTCGGCCGTCGTCAAAGGTCTGGAGTGACAGAGATCATGAAACGAATGCTTCCCATTGGCCACATGGCCTCAGGAGCGCGGCTTGCGATTGCCGCCCTTCTGACTCTTGTCTCCGCTTTCTCCGCCACTCACGCGGGGGACCACCCCCAAGTGGACGGACTGATCGCAGCCGGAGAATTCGGTGCGGCGGTCGATGTGGCCGAACAGGAGGATCCCATCACCAAAGCGGAACTGATGCAGCGGATTGTCTACGCTCAGATTCAAGCGGGTGATCTCAACAATGCCGAAAATTCCCTCCCCCTGTTTGCCGGACAAGGCAATCCTCGCGGGGTTCGTGGCGACTTGGCTCGAAATCAAATGCTCAACGGGGGGGTCGTTGCTGACTTCGATTCCTTGATCGAACTGATTCAGAACCAGACCTCGGGGCCGTGGATGGAAATCGACGGCATCGGGGCCAACAGACCGGAAGAGTACGAAAGCGGTGTTCGGGTCGACCCCGCCGGCG
>JAGQQQ010000571.1 GCA_020426125.1 Planctomycetaceae bacterium | reverse complement strand
GCCACAATTGAGCAAAAATCGTGCTCTCCGCTCCACACGTCAACGGAATGAATTCGTGTTTTCCCCCGCATCACAACGTCCGCTGCCGTTTGTTCGGCGCTCGGATCTCCAATACCAGCCGATCGCGTCGTGTGGAGACGGCAACGTGATCGTCAAGGACCCCATTCGCCTTGCCTACTATCGATTGAGTCCTCTCCAGTTTGATCTCTGGCAACGACTCGACGGATCTACCAATTGGGAACAGCTCGAACGAGACCTACGGGCGAAACACAAAGATCAGATCTCGACAAACCAACTTCAGCGATTGCTCCACGACCTGGTGGGAAAGCAGCTTGTCTGGAGTGAGAGATTGCCGGAGATCATTGATCCAGCATCTGCCAATCCGGTCGGAGTCTCGCGGGAGCATCCTGGGACGTCCGCGCCGAGGAAAATTCTCTCAAATCTTCTGTTTCTCCGTCTTCCGGGGTGGGATCCTTCGAAGTTTCTCCGAGTTATCGAACCGTTGGCCCGACCGTTGTTTTGTTCCTCATTTGCCACGGGACTCGCACTGTTCGTCACGTTGACTTGGCTGTTTTTGTTCACTCATTTCGAAGATTTCAACAGGCAGCTTCCAGCGCTTGGGGATCTCCTGACACCGCAGAGCTTTCTGTTCCTATGGCTGGCAATTGGCCTCGCGAAGGTGATGCATGAACTGGCACACGGCATCACTTGTCAGCATTATGGGGGCGAGTGCCATTCGATTGGCGTCGCTTTTCTGATCTTCAGTCCCTGCCTGTATTGTGATGTCAGCGATGCCTGGATGCTCTCCCGGAAGCGGGATCGATTGATCATTTCCGCCGCCGGAATGATTCTTGAATTGGGACTCTCCGCCATCGCGTTCTGGTTGTGGTGGTTTGCCCGTCCGGGGTGGTGGCAACTCTTCTTCCTTCAACTCTTTTTGGTGACGTCCGTCTCGACGATCCTGTTCAACGCCAATCCTTTGCTCCGGTACGACGGCTACTACATCCTCTCGGATCTCCTCGAAATCCCGAATCTGCAACGCCGATCCCGGCAGTCGCTGGAGGCGGCATACCGCTGGCTTCTCTTCGATCAGCCCGGAGACCCAGGTTTCGGCGACTCACCGGGATCGCCGACGTTTCTGTTCATCTACGGCGTGGCTTCCCTCCTCTACCGATGGGCGCTCGTCTGGGGGATTGGCTGGATGCTGTTCACGTTCTTGGCTCCTGTCGGGTTGCAATCTCTTGCGACGGTCTATCTCGGTATCAGCGTGTTGGCCGCGTTCATTGAGTGGGGGGCCATGACCGCCCGAGCGTTCAAGAGTCCCTCGCCGGGGACCGTGCCTCACGTCCGCATCCTGACTGTGGCGAGTTTGGTGCTATTGTGTGGTGTCATCGCCTGGAATGTTCCCATTCCAGTTCGGACGATCTCGCCAGTGGTCTTGAAACCGGCGGTGGTGAGGAATCTCTATGTGGAACTTCCTGGTGAACTTCACGCCATTTTCGTTCGGCCCGGCGACGAAGTCCTCATGGGCCAGACCATCGCCGAGTTTCACAATCCCGACTTGGAACGGAACCGCCTTCTTGCCAGTGAGGAGCGGGAGATTCAGCAGGTTGACCTTGCCCTGGCCCGCGCTCAATCCAATACCGCTTTGAAACAGGTCGCGGAGTTTGGAATTCGCACGGCCGATTTTCGCGTCACAGAGGCACAGGGGCAAACGGATCGACTCACACTCCGTTCTCCGATCGCTGGAACCATCCTCCCCGCGCCATTCGGGGAGGAAGCTCACTTGGGCGACGAAACATCACTTCTGAGGAACGATCATCCGTTGACAGATCGGCATGTCGGCGAGTTCTTCCGCCGAAGAACGCTCATTTGCCAGATCGCGGACAAATCACGATGGCAAGCGACCGCCTGGATCGATTCGGATTCGGTTCCGGCAATCCAAGTGGGAGACGAGGTGGCCGTTCGGCTGAATGGACTCCCGAAGCAGACTTTGACTGGCACGGTCCAAACAATTGCCGTGATTGAGGAAGAAGCCAATCGGGATTCGCCTCGTGAATTGGGGGGAGTCGTGAGACAGCAGTCCTATCGCGTCACCATCGACATAGACACCACGTCGGCCGCTCTGATTCCTGGAATGAGGGGAACGGTCCGTTATCGGCGGTCCAGGCAAACGGTCGGGACTTGGCTTGTCCGCAGTTTCCATCGAACATTTCGAACCTGGTGAGTCCCACGCCTAACCCTTCCCCATTCCAATCGACGAACATTATGGCCCCTTCACTCTGGCAGTCCTGGCATCGTGCACTGACCGGTCGCCGAACCGAACAGAGTTGGTGGCGACTGGCAGATGACGTGCTAGCCGAGTCGAATCGACTTCAATCTCTCTCCGAAGCCGAACTTTCACGGCTCGCGCGCCTCGCCGGGTGGGAGGTCCGGTGTCGGGGTGAACTCAACGAACAATTGGTTCCGGTCTTTGCGCTGGTTCGGGAATATTCTCGGCGCCGGTTGGGATTGTCCCCCCACCGGGTTCAAGTGTTTGGGGCGATTGCGATGGCCCTTGGACACATTGCGGAAATGCAAACTGGGGAAGGGAAGACGCTCACCGCCTTGATGCCCATCACCTGGCACGGCCTCGCCAAACGGGGCGTGCACGTCGTCACGGCGAATGACTATCTCGCCGCTCGGGACGCCAGCTTCGCACGTCCCGTTTTGGAGGCACTGGGGTTGTCCGTTTCCCATCTGGGTTATGACGTTCCCCAGGACCGCAGAAGACTCGCGTATCTTACCGACGTGACATACGGGACCGAAAAGGAATTTGGCTTCGACTTCCTCCGCGATCGTCTTCGTCGACATCAGAATCGGGATTGGGCCAAATACCAGTCTGACTCGCCGGTTGTACAACGATCCCCTTACTTCGCCCTCATCGATGAAGCGGACAGTTTGTTGATCGATCAAGCGCGAACTCCGTTGATCATTTCGAGTCCGTTGCCGACTCCGGACGAGAAACTTCAGAATTTCCGCTGGTGTGACCGAATCGCCGCCACGCTTCGTGAAGGGAACGACTTCCGCGTGGATGCGAATCTCCGGGTTCCCCGGCTGACGAAGCTCGGTTGTCAACGAATCGCTCTTTCGGGGGGCGGGGGCGCCCGTTCGGAGCACAGGATCGAAGATCTCTACGCACAGGTCGAACTCGCGATTTTCGCAAGAATGGGTTTTCAGCGAGACCGGGATTACACCGTCATCGCGGAAAAGGTCGAAATCGTGGACGAAGGAACCGGTCGCGTCCTCCCCGGTCGGAAATGGCAAGACGGTCTTCAGCAAGCGATCGAAGTCCTGGCAGGAGTGCCCCTCAGCGATTCGACCGGACTCACGGCAAGGATTACCTTGCCAAGCTACTTTCAGAGATATCCGCACCTCGCGGGCATGACCGGGACGGCGTCACAGGTCGAGTCGGAACTTCAACGAGTCTACGGTGTTTCCGTGATTGTTGTCCCCCCACACACCTCTTGCGCTCGTATTGGACTTCCGCCGCGGATCTTCCGAAATTCCCAGGACAAATTTGTGGCCCTCATTCAAGACGTCGTGCGGCAGATTCATGATGGTCGCGCTGTGTTGATCGGGACCACTTCGATTCGCACTTCGGAAACGTTGGCAGACTTGCTGCGAGCCCGGAACATCTCGGTGGAAGTTTTGCACGCGAAAAACCACGCTTACGAGGCGGAGATTGTCCGTCATGCTGGCGAACGAGGGCGGGTCACCGTCGCCACGAACATGGCAGGCCGAGGGACCGACATTCGAATCAGCGAGGAAGTCCGCAAAGCCGGGGGACTGCATATCATCGCCACGCAGATGAACCGCTCGTTTCGGATTGATCGTCAACTCATCGGTCGGTGTGCGCGTCAGGGAGATCCTGGTTCCTTTCAATTCTTTCTCGCACTCGACGACGAATTGCTCACGATTCTTCCATCGAAGACGATTGCTCGCCTTCGAGCCGGTCCCGTCGACAAGGGAACCGGAGAACTTTCGCCGCATCAAATCTCCCATTTTCAAAGGGCTCAGCGTCTCTGGGAACAGCGAGATGAACAGAATCGCCGCAAGGTTCTCCGTCTCGAAAACCAACGCACGACCGAATCTTCTCTTCTGGGAAGGGATCCCGTGGTGGATCTTTTCGGGGACTAACCGATTTTCGGGGAAGCAGCCAGTCGGCCAATCGGTTATTCTGATGCTCCGTCGAATCTGAAATATGCGTTACTCGAAATCGCACCCCACGCTCGTTGGGGCGCGATCTGTCAGAATCTCGGGTCTGATTTCAGGTGGGATGGACCACAACTCGAGGCCTTGGTGTCGTGCGTGGGAGACGTTGCGTGGGCGACATTTTTGAACAAAGTGGCTGGGGACCGACATCGGAGTTCGCCAACATTGAGCGTCCGCGCCGCCGTCGCCGCAATCCTTTCGCCTGGCGCGGCTATCTGACCCGTTATGATGGAAATACCGGTGAGGACTTATCATCGGGGCGAGGTGCGGTCGAGATCCGTTCGAACTCTTTCAAGATCGGTCGGCATCCGAAATCGGACCTCGTGCTTGCTTCCCCCGACATTTCACGGGAACACGCCTGCATTACACGGATTGGGAACGTCTTTCACATCGAGGACCTGGGAAGCCGACACGGAACCTACGTCAATGGAGATCGCGTGCTCTCGTGTCGCCTGACCGATGGAGACATTCTTCAGTTCGGATACAAAAACCGATTGAAGAACACTCTGTACTTCGATCGCGCGGCGACCCGGGAGGCCACAGCGGAATCCGACGATCAGACCGCGAAAGCGCCCGCTCAGTTTCGTCCGAAGGATCGGTTTACAATCACCTTCTGGGGGAGCCGAGGATCGATTCCCACACCCGGGCCGCTTACGGATGCCTACGGCGGCAACACCACCTGTGTGGAACTGCGATACGGTGAGCAGATCTTCGTCCTCGATGCGGGGACAGGAATTTGCAAGATGAGCCAGAATTGGGTGATGGAATTCGGGGACTCTCCGCTCGACGTGGTCCTGATGTTCTCCCATTTGCATTGGGACCACATCCAGGGGTTTCCGTTTTTTAGCCAGGCCTATCAAGCCAACAATCGCTTGCGGATTTACGGGGCCGACGACAAGTCGGCGACCGTACGAGAGTCATTGAAACAACAGATGCAAGGACAATTCTTTCCTGTTCCCTTGGAAGCGATGCAGGCCAAAATGGAATTCTGCAACTTCGATGGCCCGTTGCAGTTCGGCGATGTGAAAGTCAGCCGCCAACTCCTCCCCCATCCTGGCGGGGCTTATGCTTACCGTTTCGAGACAAGCGACGAATGCTTTATCTTCGCAACCGATTGCGAACTCGAAGCCATTATCGAAAACCAGGACGAGGTGCGGGCGAGGCCGTCCACGCCGCGCAGATACCCTGAGGAATTCTTGAGGTTCTTCGAGGGAGCGGACTATCTCGTGCTCGATTGTCAGTACTCCGATGAACTCTACGCGAATCGTCACGGATGGGGGCACAATTCCCTGTCGACCGCCATCGATTTCACCATCCAGGTCGATCCGATGGCCGTGGCGTTGACGCATCACGATCCTCAGTCCACCGATGCCGATGTTCGCCGAATGGTTGATATCGCCGATGCCTCTTTGCGGGCGACCATGAAGTCGAATGCCTCGAGTGTGCTGGCCGCGCGGGAAGAAATGACCGTCCTCATTCCGGACCGACGTCGGACCGTCGAGTTAGAAGAGTAGTGTCGGACGTCTGCCTTCGGCTATGCCAGGGGAGTTCCTCTGCGGGGTCGCCGGATTGACAACAGGAACCGCATTGGCGAAGTTTCCGATTGGCCCGAGTCATCATCCCTTCGTTCACGACAGGCGGTATCCATGAAATCGTTTTCTCTCTCTCGTCGAGCCTTTTTCCAGTCCGCATTGCTCGCGGGCGGGACAGCTCTGCTGACCCCCATGTCCGCCCTTGCGCTCCCCGCACGGGAAATTCCAAAGTATCGGATCTCACTTGCTCAATGGTCGCTGCATAAGGCGCTGTTCGATAAGAAAATTGACAACCTCGACTTTGCGCAAGTTACCAAAGAGGAATTTGGCATCGATGCCGTGGAGTACGTCAACCAATTCTTCTTCGACAAAGCGAAAGACACAAAGTACCTCGACCAGATGAAGAAACGAGCCTCTGATGCCGGCGTTCGTAGCCTGTTGATCATGGTCGACCGCGAGGGGAAATTGGGTGACCCCGATGACGGCAAGCGGTCCCAGGCCGTTGACAATCACAAGAAATGGGTGGAAGCCGCCGCACACCTGGGGTGCCATTCCGTGCGCGTGAATGCCGCTAGCGATGGCACCTGGGACGAACAGGTCGCCCGCGCCGCCGACGGCCTCCATGCCCTGACGGAGTTTGCCGAACCGCACAATCTCAACGTCATCGTCGAGAATCACGGTGGCCTGTCGTCCAACGGCAAGTGGCTCTCCGGCGTGATGAAGCTCATCGATGATCCGCGCTGTGGCACGCTACCGGACTTCGGAAACTTCCGCGTCAGCAAGGACGAGGTCTACGACCGCTATACCGGCGTCAAGGAGTTGATGCCCTTCGCGAAAGCCGTCAGCGCAAAGTCGCACGACTTCGACGACGACGGCAACGAGAAGCACACCGACTATGCGCGTATGCTCGGGATCGTGCTCGACGCCGGCTACCACGGTCATGTCGGGATCGAATACGAGGGCTCGGGGATGTCCGAGCCGGACGGAATTCGCGCGACCCTGCGCCTGCTCGAGCGCGTGCGTGCAGAGCGGATCGCGGCGTCGAAACCGTCTCGAGACGAGCCGGTTCACGCCGCGGACGGTGCGAAGAAGCGCTGATCCTTCGACCTCGCTCCAACTCCACCTGCCGCGTACGTGCGCTCCCAACGGGTGTTCTTCACGGCGTACTTCGCGCGTTCAGCCTCGATTCCAGGTCGCCGATAGAACCCCGTAGCCTCGTTCGTTTCGGAGGCTGGCGGGCAGCGACGGCTGCGATGTGGCGCGACTCGCGCCGGATGGTTCTGGACGACGAGAATGGGCGCAACGACTCCGAGATCTCGGCTACTGGCCGCGACGTTGAGCTGCTCGATCGGCTTCGGGATCGTCACGGCGAGCATCGTCGGGATCGTCCACGAGTCGGAGTCGGAAACGCGCCGGACCGCAGACTTGCGCGCCGCCGCAGAGCGTGGCGAAGCCTTCGTGGATCGATCGCTCGAAGAGCTCGAAAATCGCGCTCGCATTGCGACGACGATCGTGCGTCAACGCTCCGATCGCGGGGCGAGCTTCGCGATGCACGAGCTTCGTGCCAGCATGCCGGGCGTTTGGATCTTGCTCGCCGGGGCTCAGGGCGTGCCCGCAGCGTCGTCGAGAGAACAAGCCGCGCCGCTCAACATCATGGGGTTCGAAGGTGCGCGCTCGGCGTACCAGGGTCGTCCTGGGCGCGGGTTGTGGGTGTTCCCCGATTCTGCCTGGCTGATCGCCGCAGCGCCGATCTCCGAGGATGGCAACGTCTCGGGTGTCGTCGTCGTCGGTCGCCGCGTGGATGAGGGCTATGCGCGAGAACTCGAGCGTGTTGCCGGGATGAGCGTCTGGCTGTCGGTCGGACAACTCGTGTTCGCGTCGGACGTGGGTAGATCCGACGTGCAATCGTCGATCGTCGCCAAGATCGGCAGTAGCGACCTCCGAGACGCTTCGCAGTCCGCGTCGTCGATCTTCGAATTGGATGATCGCTCCTTGGTCCTGGCATCGAGTTTCGTGGGAGCTGGGGGGAGAGCCGGGTATTGCCTGGTGCACGACGACTCCGTGCTCGTGTTGCCGTGGTGGCGGTTCGCGATCTTGGGGGTTCTCGGGATCGTTGCAGGGTTGGTCAACTGGCATCGATTCGCCGGTGGGTTGATTCGATTCCTCGATCGCCTCGTTTATGGCCTGACGGAGGCCGGCGAAGGTCGCCTCGATGCCGAATTCGACATGGTCGAGGAGAAGGCGCTCGTCGAGGTGACTTCGTCCTACAAGCGCATGCAGCGCGAGCTCCGTCGACGCCTCGATGGACTGACGCGGGCCGCCGTGCGCAACGAAGAGGCGATGCAGGCCAAGGACAAGTTCTTGGCATCGATCAGTCACGAGCTCCGCACTCCTCTGACCTCGGTCTGCGCGTACGCCGAGCTACTGCTGCAGTTCTCCGAGGATTCACGCAGTGACGAAGAGAACGAGTTCTTGCGAATCATCCAAGGTGAGTCGCAGCGATTGACTCGATTGATCGACGACGTGCTCGACCTCACGAAGATCGAGGCGAGTACGCTGACCTGGAACATCACGGACTTCGACCTCGTGGACGTCGTTCGTGATGTCATCGAGAGTCACGAGAACAAGATCGTGTTCAAGTCTATCAAGCTCGAGTTCACACCGGATTCGGACTCGTGTGCGTACCGCGGCGACGAGCGTCGAATCACGCAAGCGATCGGAGAGCTGCTAGACAACGCCATCAAGTTCTG
>JAGQQQ010000570.1 GCA_020426125.1 Planctomycetaceae bacterium | reverse complement strand
AGGACGCCTGACCGGCCTCCGTTGCGGGGATTCGATTTTTGAGGAGCTGGGGTCTGTCATTTTGAAAGGATTCTGATCGAGCGATGCGAGATCACAATCAAACTCTACCGCATCCAGGCCCACACGGACAGATGTTTCCTCCCGCAACCCGGATCCCGAACCTCGAATCCCGACTTGCCCTTTTTCCGAAACTTTTGAGAATGCAGTGAACTTGAATGGTCGTCGTACCGTTGTCGGGGATGCCGGAGTTCACATTTTCCGCAGGGCAAAGGAAGCACACTGATGAGTTCAACACAAAAACGGTCTGGGGACGCCGGGAAAGTCATCCTCGGGTGTGCCGCCGTGGCCATTGTTGGAATACTGGTCTGCGGAGGCCTTGTCTATTTCCTGGTTCCGAAGTTGATGGACAAGGGAATGGCCATCCTCGAAAAGGAACTGGAACGCCAACAACTCCTGGAAAACTGGAATCCCCCCGCCGATGATGCCGCGCCGGCGGAGTTGCTCCCCGAAAGCTTTGCTGGCTACACCCGATCCAACGAACCAGAAGAAGTGCCCATTCCTGAGATTGAAGCGGAGAAGACTTTCCACCACGCGACCTACTCCGCTGGGGGGAGTAATTTCGACGTCTATATCAGCCGAGCCTCGGCCGATGACCGGACATTGATCTTCAAGCTGCTCAAGGACAAGGTCGACGCCTTTGAGAACGGCACCAAGTTCACCTTGGGGACAGAGAATGCCAACAGCTTTTACTTTATGTACGGTCCTCCCTTCCGATCCGGTTCCGCCTACTTTGGCAAAGGCTGGCTGATCCTCGGAACGAAGGAGGGGGACGACCAATCGAACCAGCTTTCGGAATTCCTGCAAAGCTACCTCGACGCAATCGAGTCCGAATCCGCCGCCGCAGTTGACGATGAACCGATTGACGCGACTCTAGAGGAGGCGGCCCCGGCCAATGCGGAGCCCTCCAGCGAAGAGAGGGTCTCGCCTGAGTCCAGTAACGCAGAGACGTCCGCAGACAGTCCCAGTCCGGGGGCGGAAGAAGAAACAGCGACAGTCCCGTCCTCCAACTCCGCGGCTCCGCAGATCAGCGATTCCGACTCGCCAGAAAAGCCGGAGTAAACTCTCATCATTAGAATTGGATTCAGGAACCACTCAATGCCCAAGGCAGCGAGGGATGAAGCCTCTTTCTGAACTTGACTGAATTGCCTCGTCGAATTGCCTTGGACTGACCGCGGAACTTCGTCGAAAACAGTCGTGACTTCGATCTCACGGGAGTTGACTATGAAATCTGCGGCAATCTGCCTGATGTTGTTCTGTGGGTGGGGTGTCACGAACAGAGTCGTTGCAGAGGAAAATCCAAAACTGGACTCGCCTCAATGGAATGATCTCCTCGCAAGCGAACATCCCTGCTTGCCTCCAGGTTTAACAAAGCTGACGAATTGGCCGGGGGAAATCACCCTCAATTCCCTCGCGGAATTGATCCTTAAGGAGCATATCGCTCCTGTGGAGTTTTCCGGGTTGGCGGCGGAAGACCTCGCGGCGGCTCGACGTCTGCCTGGACCAATAACGTCAGTTCCTCTTTATCAGGCGCTCGACTGGCTTTCCGAGGTCGGACTCTCTTGGCACTGGGATGGAACGAGGATTCAACTCTATCCCGAAGATGTGGGGGGCGATCCCGTCACCACTCGGCAATACGACGTGCGAGCACTTAATGATCAAGGCTGGACCCAAGAAGAACTCTTACATGTCATACAAGATGGAACGACTGGCCCCTGGTTCAAAATCGACGGCATCGGAGGGACCATTCAAGCGGCCGGCCCGGTAGTAATCGTTCGGCATGAGCATCGAGTTCAGATGGAAGTCATGCAACTTTTGCATCAACTAGACCTCAATCAAGCGACCGC
>JAGQQQ010000019.1 GCA_020426125.1 Planctomycetaceae bacterium | reverse complement strand
GCCAGGGGAAAGGCTCCAACATTTTCACCTGCTGGCCCGATGGATCCGACCTGTACGCCCATTGCGGCGGAGGAATGGACAACCCTGTCGAGGTCGATTTCACCGACACCGGCGACGTCCTCGGGACCGTTAACATTCTCTATCGCTCCCCGCGAATCGACTGCCTCGTCCACTGGCTGCATGGAGGAGCCTACCCCCACTACGAATCAGTCCTCGGAGAATACAAAAAGACTGGCGATCTCTTGGGGCCGATCTATCAGTTCGGCCATGTCGCGGTCTCCGGCACGTGTCGCTACCGAAGCGGACTGCTGGAACGGCACTTCCGCGATGACATGTTCGTCACCATCTTCAACACCGGGAAGGTGATGCGGTGCGAAGTCGATCCGAGTGGCTCGACGTATTCTGCTGATGCGGCGGAGTTCCTGTCATGCAGTGATCCCGATTTCCATCCGACGGACATTCTCGAAGATGCCGACGGTTCCCTGCTCTTGATCGACACCGGCGGTTGGTTCCGTATCGGATGCCCGACGTCACAGATCGAGAAGCCCGATATCCTCGGCGGGATCTATCGCATCCGCAAAACGGGAATGCCTGAGTTCCACGATCCCCGAGGGATCGCAATCGATTGGGACCAGTTGAGCAATACACAACTCATCGCGTTGCTCGGAGACACACGGTATGCCGTGCGTGATCGAGCCATTGACGAATGTGCCCAGCGAGGCGAGGCACTCATCCCCTTGCTTGCCCATCGTGTGAAGTCTGGGGATATTCTCCCCCGTCAGAATGCGATCTGGGCCTTAACACGAATGCGGATACCGGACGCGATGAAAGCGGTTCACCCAGCGTTTGGCGATCGCGAGCCAAAGATTCGTGAGATCGCCTGTCATAGCGTCGCCGCGACACGTGACGCGAGCGCGAAGGAACTCTTGCTGGGCGCACTCAAAGAGGCGGACCATCCCCATATTGTGCGGCAAGCGATCCGAGCCTTGGGACGAATTGGAGACTCGGAGGCTGTGAGACCACTTTTGGCCCAAGCGGCGATGGCCACTGATCGTGCATTGGAACACGCGGCGATTTATGCCGTAATCGAAATCAACGATCCCCAGGAAACGGCGAAGTTTCTCAGCCGTGCTAAGCCGAGTGTTCAACGAGCCGCGTTGATCGCCCTCGATCAGATGGACAACCAGATTCTCTCCGAGCAGATCCTTCGCAAAGCACTCGCCGGTCCAACAAAAGTGCAGGCGACGGCGATGTGGGTGCTGATGCACCGCCCCGAGTGGAATTCCCTCATCGCGGAGACGGTCGACAACTGGCTGCAAGGGAAGATCGCCCACGATGAGTCGACGATTCCATCGTTGATTGGCAACGGTCAGCAGTTTCCCGATTTGATCGCGAAAGGGCTTGCCGGGGAAGACGTCCCTGAAGAGCGAAAGCTCACAATTCTTGATGCGTTGATGCAGGCTCCGCAACCGAAGTTGGTGGAGGAATGGGTGGTGCCCTTGACGAAGCTGTTGACCTCCGAGTCTCGGGAGCTTCAGACTCAGGCGATGCGAACAGTCGCCCGGTTCGGGGGAGCGGCGTTCGATCCCGTCCTCGATGAGATTGCCCTGGACGAGGGCAAGACGATCCCGGTCCGGATGGCTGCTCTCGATGCGCGAGTTTCCTCCGGCGAACCTGTCAGTGTCGAGGAGTTTTCCTTTTTGATGTCGCTCGTCGATCGCGAAGGGGCGTCGGCGTCTCGTGACTTAGCAACACAAATCCTCTCTCGGGGCGTTTTGACGTCCGAGCAGTTGTCTCGCTTGGTTCCGCTCATCTCAGTGGCGGGGCCGATTGACCTGCGAAGCCTGATGAAGCCGTTTGAACGGTGCCGGGACGAAGCGGTGCTCGGAGAACTGATCGACGCTCTCGCTCGTGCGAAGTCTTTGGCCAGTCTGACGTCGGCGGAGTTGACGGCCATTTCCAAACGATGGCCAGAGGAGCCGTCTCAATCGTTGGGAGCGGTTTTCGAACAACTCGGCCAACAAGAACAAAAACGAGTCGAGCGGCTCACCGCCCTGGAGCCAATTGCCAAGGCCGGGTCCGCCGTGCGTGGACATGAAATCTTCTTTAGCGAGAAGGCGAAGTGTGTCACCTGCCATCGAGTCGGGGAAAAAGGGGGCAAGATTGGACCAGACCTGTCCGCCATCGGTCGGATTCGCCGCGAGCGGGATCTTCTCGAAGCGATTCTGTTCCCATCCGTCAGCTTCGCACGGGAGTTTGAGCCCTATGCGGTGGCCACGAGTGACGGCAAAGTTTTCACCGGTCTCATCGTTCGGGAGACCGAAGAGACCATCACGATTCAGCAGCAGACGGGGGATCCCGTTTCGATCGCACGCGACGACATCGAGCAGATCGCACCGTCGCCTGTTTCGATCATGCCGCAAGGCCTCGACACCGGCCTGACCGACGAACAAATCGGTGACCTGGTTGCCTATCTGCGATCTTTGCAAACGCCCAACACGCAGTCGCAGGAGAAACTGAGTGCCCGATAATCATGGGGAATTCCAAGAGCCTGTCTGTTTTCGCAAGTGACTTCCGATCGGCCCCAGACCGTTCGCAATGGCGAGTGAATTCGACAATCGATTGAAATGGTTGGACACACCGCCAAATAGCAGAATGCATCGAGACAACCAGGGGAGAGTGACTGTCCGCAGGGGCAAAGAAGGATGTGCCAAGTGCCATCGCGTCCTCTCGCGTCGAACGTTTGCGGGATATCCTCGCTCGACTCCTCACGGACGCAGTGGTAGAAAATGCCACCATTTTCTCACATTTCAACCGACGAACGATGGTTGATCGTACGAGTCGGGGCGAATGGACGATCGGAATCAGCCTCAAGACTGGAATTCATGGTTTACGGAGAGTTCAAAACGCTTTCCGATTCGCGGGTCGGTGGCGTCCGAACGGCGCTCTCGTAGCGGATCCTTCCCCTTTTCGAAGTGGTGGCGAGAGTCTCAACCCTCTTGGTAAAACCAGATGTTCGGATCTCCAGCCTGATTCAGGCGCTATCCCTACAAATCTCACGACCGATCCAATGAGATCGATTGTTTCGGTTCGCAAACGAAAGCCCCATTCTGTGATGGGATCTGGTTTCCCCCCCTGCTTAAAGTCCTATCGAGGGCCAGTGTCCGTCCAGCGCCTCTCATACGAGGAATCTCCCATGCAACTTCATGAACCGACACCCTGTGAAAAGAATCCCGAGACCTGTCCGATCTTCCGAACAATGGCCACGGACGAACGAGAACTTGTCCTCAGTCTGATGGACACCGAATTCTTTCAATGTGGTCGGAACGTTCTGCTGGAGAGGAACCTGCACCCCCAAGGCCTTTGGGTCGTGAGAAAAGGGAATCTGGAAGTCCTTCACTTCGACCAGGCAAACGGGGAACAGCAAATGGCGATGTTGCATCCTGGAGCCATTTTCGGAGAAATCTCGTTCTTCGATCCCCAACCCCACACGGCGACCATTCGCGCGGTGGAAGAGACTGAGTGTCTGCACCTGAGCGTGGAGAAGTTTCACGACTTGGAGTTACAACATCCCCGGACAGCGATCAAGCTGCTGGTCAACATGGGGCGCATGCTCGCCGCAAAAATGCGACGGGCCGATCGAATGTTGTTTCATCACGTCCCTTCGACGTCGTTTCTGGCAAAGATCGACGACTAAGTTTCGACAGTTCAGCCCCTGACGTTTGGAGCGGCAGCCAGATGGGATTGGCCCCGCGCTGGCGACCATTTGTTCGGCTGGATTGCCGGTAAACTCGATAGACGGTTCTATTGCCATCCGTCATCCCTTGGCTCCACGGAATACGATCACGGATGGGGTGGATCAGACGGAGCAACACGGATGCCTCACTCCGAGCCTTGAGGAGATGTCGATTGCCCATTTCTTCCTGACACTCGCACGAACCCTCGATTGAATCGGCCGCGATCAAAAGTCGATAGGACTCCGGAGGAAATCCGTTTCATCCTTGCACAACCGTGTTCGTTTCTGGGGGAATGTCGAATCCCCTTTTCAGGGCAAGGGAATTTCCCACGGACTTTTGACATGGACACATCAGGCGAGCCGACGAGCCAGACGACTCAACGGTTGAGAGACATTCATCGTCGTTTCTGTTAGTGTGAATTGAGTCTGGGTCCTAGTACAGAAGCCGTTCTTTCCGTGTTGTCCAGAGGCGATGGCGATGCTCCGTATTCTCATCACGATTCTGGTCCTGATGAGTTGCATGACCGCGTCGGCCCAAACAGACCCAGTCAGCGGGTTCTCAAACAAAGGGATCGCGTTTGAGTTTCCGGGCGACGTGGGAATTGATGAGGATCCCCGTGTGATCTTCAACGAGGATTTTGAGGAACTCACGCTGGACCGCCTAAGGGAGCGATGGGAGACCGTTCGGAATTCCGACAGGATGTCGTTCGATCGTGAAGTGCCTCCGAGGAGCGTGGGCCGACAATCCATGCTTTTCCGTCAACTCGCGGAAGAGGGAACCGGGGCGGACCTGTATCGACGGCTTGACGAAGGGTACGAACGCGTTTTTGCGAGGATGTATGTCAAATTTGCGGAGGATTGTGAAGCAGTTCATCATTTCGGAACTTGCCTTGGTGGAAACTATCCTGGGACGGCTTGGCCGTCGGTCCGCGCCGGACAGCCGACGAAGGGAGACAAGTCCTTCTGGGTCGGGATCGAACCATTTGGGAAAAAGTGGAATTGGGACTATTACACGTACTGGTGTGAGATGCGTGGGAGTCCCCCCCGGGGGCAGACTTGGGGCAATTCTTTCATCCATGATGAGACGCTCCAAGTGCATCGCGGAGAGTGGATCTGCATTGAGATGATGGTCCGGATGAACGACGTGGGCCGCTCAAATGGCGAACTGGCGCTGTGGATTGATGGCCGGCTGGTGAGCCACTTGGGACAAGGATTTCCCCGAGGCAAATGGGTGTTCGACAAGTTCTACCCTGGACAGGAAGGCGAGGGCGTCCGCTGGAACCACGAAAAGGGGGATCGGGAGCACTTTCGAACGGCCGCTGGTGGGGATCCGTTCGAAGGTTTTCGGTTTCGCACCGTGGAACCCCTGAAAACGAATTTCCTTTGGCTTTACCTTTATCTGACTCAAGGTACTCCAGGACACATGAATCGGGTCTGGTTCGACGATGTCGTGGTGGCCACGGACTACATCGGTCCTTTGGTTTCCTCAAAAGCGAACTGAACGTCCACCTGGGGCATCGCGTGGCATACGAATCGGTTTCCCCTGTCCTCTTGGCAAGGCTATCCTACCTAAACTTCTTGATCACCTGTGGACTTGACCAGCGCCGGATGGACGACAGCACCAAAAAAGACCACAACATGCCAATCGGAAGCGGGGCGATTGAAAGCGCGATCCGGCGAGTCATCACCCTTCGCGTCTATGGCAACACAAGCGACTGGCTCCGCGAAAACGCTGAAACCATGATTCGTATCCGAGCATGGATTCAAGCCAGAAGAGAAAAGAACTCTTTCAACAAACAACGTACGTCAGCCCACAACTCGCAATCTGACACCGACAAACTTGGAATCCGGTCTGCTCGATGTGGGATTGTCGTCACACTTGGAATTCGAATCACACCAGTTCCGAAATCAATTCTCGTTCTTCCAGCAGGAATCGCGGTCGTCCGGAATTGTCGGAAAAGGTTTGCGAAGGATCAATTCCCAAATGTTGATACAGGACCGCCAGGACATTTTCGGGACGATAGGGAGCCTCAGCCGGAGATGAGCCGGTTGCGTCAGAGGCCCCGACGACGACCCCTTTTT
>JAGQQQ010000569.1 GCA_020426125.1 Planctomycetaceae bacterium | reverse complement strand
AGTAGCCTTTCTGATCCCAGGGCAGCAAATACCCGGTCAGCCCGAGAAACATGACGATCTGCATCAGGATCAGGCCGAGCCAGAAGTTGACCTCGCGAGGGGCACGATAAGCTCCATCGATCACGACCTGCATCAGGTGCAGAACAAGCAAAATGATCATCGCTTGTGCCGCGAAGTGGTGGATGCCGCGAACAATCCAGCCTAGAGTCATCTGGTGCTGAATGTAGTACACGCTCTCCCAGGCGGTCGTCGCACTGGGGCTATAGGACATCCACAGGCAAAACCCTGTGATCATCTGCACCACGAAGGTGAAGACCAGGGTGCTTCCCCAGACGTAGCGCCAGCGCGCCCCGCCGGGGATCGGCTCGTACAGCGCTTCTGACATGAGTTTGCGGAAACCAGTCCGATGGTCCATCCAGTTGAGAAGGCGTTGCATGGCGGGCTTTCAGGCAGATGTCGAATGGAACAATTTGTGGGAGGGAATCAGGCGGGAGAACGAAGGGATTGGCGCTTTAGGAGACGGCGACTTTCTCGGCTGTCCCGGCACGGAAGTTTTGAAACTTCACCCACAGTTCGTTGTCATTGCGAACTTCGACTTCGAGTTGATCGAGTCCGCGTGGGGGAATCTCATTGCTGCGCTCGCCGGTGAGACCAAAGCCGCTGTCGTGGCACGGACACAGATAGTCCTGCTTGTCCCCGCGGTAGTTCACCGTACAACCCAGATGCGGGCAGCGGGCATTGAAGGCTTCCAGAGTCTTCCCATCTTCCAACATCCGCACGTACACGGATCCCAGGGGAGTATTCGCGTACGTCGTCCAAGCATCCTGCTTGTTGCCGATCACCTGAAACATCACTGGTGCCCCGCCAGGAGCGAGTACGTCGGTCGTTCCGAGCTTCCGAAAACCATCGGCCGAAGCATCATCGGCGGAAGACTTTTTCTTATAGAGCGGATTCAGCAGAAAGCCCAATCCCATTACCGCCGGAACGATTCCCACAACGGTTCCGATGGCAACGGCGAGACCTTGGTACAGGAAGCTTCGTCGGGGACGTCCGTCCGCGGTTGGGGTTATCGGGGAGGTCTCTGGCTGAGGGGATTCATGTTGAGTCATGGAAGGCTCCATTGGGGGGAGATCAAAGTGTCCGCAACGACTGCCATGAAAGGGAAAAAAGGGAACCTGACAAACCCGTTCCATTCCAATTGTGGAGTCGCAAGTCCACTTGGCGGGACTGACAGCATAAAACTTCGCGGGACCAGTTGCCAATCAACGCAGCGGAAGAATTTGATCCCGATGACTGGTCTCCATTATTCGTCCGTCGCTGGCGCGCAGCCAAGGGCGTCGCCAAAGGCTAACAGAATTGCACTCATCGCAGAGTCCAGCGGCCCCGGCAACATGGCTCCGGCTGCCTGGCGATGTCCTCCTCCTCCAAACGATTCCGCGATCGCCGCGACACTCAGCCCGGTTCGGCTCCGGAGACTTGCTTTGATCCGGCCATCGGGTTGCTCGACCAAAATGAAAGCGGCTTCGACCCCTTGAATCACGAGGCAACTGTTGACGAGATCCTCGGTATCGGCCGGGTGGGAACCCGTGTCCCGAAAATCCTGTTGCTTCACATAGGTGTGAGCAAGTCGACCGTCACACGTCACTTCGGCGCGCCCCAGAGCCACAGCTTGCAACTTCAATTTTGCCAACGAGGAACGCTCGTAGAGTTCGCGGTAAATGATGGACGGCTGAGCCCCGCATTCAATCAGCCACGCCACCGTTCGCAGGGTGCGTGCGTCGGCATTGGGAAATCGAAACCAGCCGGTGTCCGTCGCGATGGCCGTGAACAACACCGTCGCCTCGGATTCGCTCGGTGTTCGCTCACAGAACCGGAAGAATTCCACGACCAGAACTCCAGCCGCAGCGGCGGTGGGGTCTTTGAACTCAATCGCCCCCAGGTCGTCTGAACTGACATGATGGTCGACGACAACTTTCTTGGCCGAGGTTTGCTGGAGGACCTTGCCGATATCCTGGAGTTGCCCCCAGGCACTCGTGTCGACGATCAGATGCACATCGGTGTCGCACGCGGCTTCAACGCTCGCAACGCCACCGATCTTTTGGATCCGTCCTTCGGGATCCAGAAATTTCAAATGGTCGGGCGTGGCCGAGGGATTGACGATTCGGACGTCCTTGCCGAGTTGTTCCAGCAACCCGGCCATTCCCATTGCCGATCCAATCGCATCCCCATCGGGGCGAACGTGAGTGGAGATCACGAACCGCTGATTCGCATTGACAATTTCCAACAACTCTTCCCAAGCGATGGGCATGCGAGACCTCGATTTGCACCACTGTGTTCCATTTTCCCACGATGAAATGGGACTGTACAGTTGCTGAATAGTGGCCGCCACCCGACCATACGGGGATTCCTTTCAGCCGTCTCCTCATTTGACGGCGTTTTATGCCCACCACTGGTGGGATGTTCGATCAATGCGTCATTCCGCAGGAGGTTTCGAATGCCTGATGACACCGTTCTCAACGAATCCCAAATTGCCCACGCTCTCAGCCAACTCGAAGGCTGGGAAATCCGCGATGGCTGGCTCCGCCGAAAATACACAACCCCCGGCTGGCCCCACACGCTGATGCTCGCCAACGCCATTGGACTCTGCTCCGACGCCGCGTGGCACCACCCCGACCTCGAGTTGGGGTACGCTCAGGTGATCGTCAAATTGCAAACCCATCGTGTCCGAGGCATCACCGCCAGCGACGTCGAACTCGCAAAGCGGATTCACGAAGTCGCCACCTGGAAGCCTACCGAGAATTCCCCGCTGGAAGGTTATCCGAAGAATTGGATCAAGTGACGAAGAAGCGGCCAGAGAGACGACGCCTGTCGCTTGTTCAAATACCAAAATCCGAATCTCGAAATCCGAAACAAATTCGAATCTTGAAATTCTAAACAGTTTGGTTGACCGCTGTGTTTGGTGCTTCGGATTTCGTGCTTGTTTCGGATTTGTTCCTTCGGATTTCGAATTTCCCCCCCAGAGATCCCATTGTCCCAATCCTAGCTGTGAATGCCGATGTCCCAGTTTGCTGTCATCATCCCCGCTGCGGGGAAGAGTTCTCGATTCAAGAATCCGCAGCGAAAAAAGCCGTTTATGGACTTGAAGGGGCGCCCCGTCTGGCTGCGAGCGGCGGAGCCGTTTGCGAATCACGACGATGTCGCTCAGACAATCATTGTGGTCTCTCCAGACGACATCGAGTGGTTTCGCGACAAGTATCGCCCGAATCTGGCGTTCATGAATGTCGTGTTGGTGGAAGGGGGAAAAGAACGGGCCGACTCCGTCGCGAATGGACTCGCCCATGTCAAAGAAACGGTGGACTATGTCGCCGTTCATGACGCCGCTCGACCGCTCATCACAAAGCAGGCGATCGATGTCGTTTTTTCCGCCGCGGAGAAACACGGGGCCGCCATCCCAGCACTGCCAGTGTCAAGTACCGTCAAGCGGGTGAAGGACGACCGTATCTCCGAAACCGTTCCTCGCGAGGATCTCTGGCTTGCGCAGACGCCCCAGGTTTGTAAGCGGGAATGGCTCGCGGAAGCCTTCGAGAAGCGCGGAGACTTTCAACCGACGGACGAAGCCCAACTGCTCGAACGGATCGGGAAGCGAGTGGCAATCGTCGAAGGATCCCCCTGGAACATCAAACTTACGACCGCCGAGGATCTTCGGATCGCACAGGCTTTGGTCGACATTGTTGAAAAGCAGAAAGACTCGTCGATCCTGCATCCATTCGCGTCGGACAATCCGCACTGGTTCTCGGAGTAGGGTGGATTGACTCTGATCGGTCGTCGAAGGGACAGGGGACTGACGTCCCCCGCTCGCCGGTGATATTGCTCATTAGAAGAGTGAAGTCAGGGCTTCGCCTTCGTCGAGGAGATTGTATGGCCGCCCCAGGCTGTCGTAGGCGGTGAGATCGTGGATTCCCATCGCGTGGTAAACGGTTTTGGCGATGTGGGCTGGAGTGACTTTCTGTTCGGCGGGATGTTCGCCGTATTTGTCGCTTTGACCGTAGGCTTGGCCACCTTGGATTCCGCCCCCTGCGAGCAGGTCGCTGAGACAATAGGTCCAGTGGTCCCGTCCCGCGCCTGACTCTCCGCCGGAACGGGGATCCCCAATCCGCGGTTTGCGGCCCATCTCGCTGGTGACCATGAGCAGAGTTTCGTCGAGCATCCCCCGCTGAGCCAAGTCTTCAATCAGCGCCGAGAACCCGCGATCAAACTCGGGCAGAAGGTCTTCTTTCAGGCAGCCGAAGTTATTGCCATGGGTATCCCAGCCCCCGCCGCTGCGGCATTTCTTCCCCAACCGGTTGAGGTCCGTCTTCCAGAACACCGTGATAAACGGAACCCCCGCCTCCACCAGACGGCGAGCGACCAACAGACTCATGCCGTTCACGGTTTCTCCATACCTCGCGCGGGTCTCGGGAGACTCATGGGAAAGGTCAAACGCGGAGGTCGTTTGGGAAGACATCAAGAGCGAGATGGCCCGGTCCTGATGCTTCGCCAATAACGACGCGGAGGGGGATTGCTCAAACTGCCGCTTGGCGACATCAATCTCCCGGAGCAAAGAGTAGCGGTCAGTCAGTCGATCCGCACTGATCCCTCCTTCCAACACCAATGACGGGGCCTGAAACTGCTGCGGAGTCTCATGCTCCGCGTGGACATACAACGGATCATGCTCCACACCGATCCGGGCCGCGAATTGCCCGGGACGGGTATACGGAGCCCGACTCGGCTTATACGGCAACGTGATCGCATTTGGCAGGTCTCCATTGCCGGGAACACGCGAAGCGACGACGCTTCCGAGAAACGGCCAGTCCCCGGGGAGCGGAGTCCGGTTGTTGCCAAGAGTCACAAACGATTGATCGGGGGCGTGCCCGGTGAGGTTGTGGTAGTAGCCGCCGTGATGGTCGTTGGTGTTGACGGTGCCATCGATCGAACGCACGATCGCCAGATGGTGGGCCTGCTTCGCGAGCAGCGGGAGATGTTCGCACAGTTGAATTCCGGGAGCGGTGGTCTCAATCGGTTGAAATGGTCCCCGGTATTCGAGCGGCGCCTTGGGTTTCATATCCCAAGTGTCTATGTGCGACGCTCCGCCGCAGAGAAAGAACAGAATCGTTGACTTCGCCGGACCGTTGCCCCGGGAAATGGATTCGGCCCCCGGGAGAAGACTCGCTCCAGTGGATGTGAGACCAGCCAGACCAGACGCGGAGGCAACAAGAAACTGTCGACGGTCCATGGGCAGCGACCTCGGCACGAAACGGAACGGGCGAAAATTCCCCAGCATTTTGCCATTCCTCCCGTGCGTCTGCAATCCGAATGGAAATGGGCAGCTATTGGTCCGTCCGCGACGCTCCTTCAAATCGCTGTTGGATCGTTGCCATGCGTTCCCGATTGACTCCCAAATCGGAATGCCCGACTCGCGACGCTGACCGGAAATGAATCACCTTCTTGTCGTCGTCCAACTGGAACTCGACGTCATCCACGAACCGAAAGAGGAAACTGGTAAACTCGACGTGCAAGTAATTTGCGTCATCGGTGACGATTTTCATGCGGGGCATGGATTGAATGACTTCCTTGAGCCGTTGCCAAGCATTGGCGGAATCGCCGGAGTATGAGAGCGGGGGCATTCGCTTCGTCTCGTCACTGGCGTGTGTCCCCACGCAGTTTGGGGATGACGGACAGTCGCGAAGCTGGCCGTTGTGAATTCCCAGATCGTCAGGCCGTTTGGAGAACATACTCATTCCAGCGAAAGAGAGAACGATCCCCAAGGGAACGATTAACAGAAGGGCCAATAGCAATCGCCGCATTTTCATCATGGGACGTTATACGCGATGGAGAAAAGTTTCCAAGGGGAAGCGGGAGTTGGGGGACAAAGCAACCGCGTGGGATAAACCCCGGTTGTGGTCGACGGTCGGATTGCAGAAAATATAGACCTTTGGTCGTTCCGAGTTGCGAAACGATTGGCGATGTCACTTACTGTTCTTGAAAACTGTGATGACTGCGGAGCCTGCTGCCAGCACATTGCAGTGCCGCCATTCTGCCGCGACGCAAACTTCGATGAAATCCAGGAACGCATGGTCCCCGACGATCTCCGCGCGGAACTCGAACCACTTTGGGAGATTCGCTTCCAGCTTCCAGAACGCCCGTGTCTCTGGTACGACGAGTCGAGAAAACAATGTCGGCACTACGAATTCCGGCCCCAAGCTTGTCGGGATTTCGAGATCAACAGCCCTTCATGCCTGGCTTCACGAAGGAAACAGGGTGTTCCGTCGTAATCTGGCGATCCCCCGATAAGGTCATGGTGGATAGATCAACATTGCAGAATCGCCGCCGCGTCATGATTTCGCCATCGCGAATCGGACGCCCTCCAAGTTTGTGTTCTCCGTCGCGAGACAGATTCCCCTTCGTGCGAACTGACCAGCCGGGGCACACGGAGAAATTGATCGAGCCTGAGGGGCAGGGGACTCTTGTGCCCATCGGAACTCAACGGGAGGGAATCCGAGAAGGGAATCGACACCTGGACCGGGGAAATCTGAACTGTCAATCCAATCTTTCAATCTGGACTTCGGCGGCCATGTTGTTCACGGTGCTCCGGCGGAGACGTCCCGGGAGAAGCATCGTCGCATTCAGCGAAGCCGCGGCGATTCCAAATTGAATGGCCTTTAACACGGTGACTCCGCGGTCCAATTCGCTGGCGATTCCACCGGCCATGCAATCCCCACAGCCAATCGGGTTGACCACCTTGACGTGAGGCGGGATCAGCTTGAATGTTCCCTCAATCGACTCGACCCAGACGGCTCGAGGGCCGTCGGTAATCACGACCCATTGGGCTCCCCGCTCTCGCAACTCTCCCATCCCGGTGATGAGGTCTTCATCGTGAGGAAGTGGACGCCCCAAGGTCATTTCAAGCTCTTCACGATTTGGTTTGACCACCAGCGGTTTGAGGTCCAAACATCGCAACAAGCCCTCGCCGCGAAAGTCCAGGACCAATTTCGCCTCCGTCTGATCGAGCAATTGTCGGTAGTAATCGCTTTGGGCATTGCTCGGAAGTGAACCGGCGAGAGCGACGACGTCGCAATGATGGGATCGTTCACGAACACGCGACAGGAAGTTCTCCAAAACCGCTGGTGAGACCGGTGGAGCATTCTCGACCAGCTCCGTCGTCTGGAATCCTTCGGTTTGCAGGATGGTCGTACAGACCCGGGTGGGATGCTCGACGTTAATCCAGTCCGCATCCACTCCCAAAGATTCGACTTCTGCGGCAAGGGCCAAGCCGGTCACGCCTCCCCGACAGCAGATCAAATGGGTCGGGGACTCCAATTGGGCACATGTGACGGCGACGTTAATCACCTTGCCTGAGGCACACCACACGGCGTTTTTGGCCCGGTTGACTTCACCCAATCGGAACTCATCGAACGACAGAATCTGCTGCCACGCAGGGGATAGTCCAGCTGTCAGAATCACCAGGCCGCCTCCAGAATTTGAGTCAGTTCCTGATCGGTAAGATCACGGGGATTGCCGCTCATGCTATTGCCGCGTGAGCCGGCAACGATTGCGGGGAGTTGTTCCTGCTGAACACCCAGGTCGCGGAGTTTTTCGGGGATGGCCAAGGATCGACTGAGTTGAGAGATCGTCCCCAGTATGTCTCCCGGCAGGCCGTTTGCTTCGAGATGGCGATTGAGAAGGGACACCTTTTCCAGGATCACAGCCTCGTTTGTCTTCAATGTTACGGGAAGCATCACAGCACATGCGAGACCGTGGGGTACATCGTTGATTGCTCCCAAGGCGGCCGCGACGCCATGGGCCATTCCCAGACCGGAATTCGCGAGGGCGACACCGGAGAGAAACGCCGCATAGGACATTGCCGATCGGGCCGCGAGATCGCTACCGTTTTGATAGGCCGATTCTATTGCCGGAAGGGCTTTGACGAGACCGTCGAGACAGAGAGCGTCGGTGACTGGTTGGGACCGGCGGGAGAAAAAACTTTCGAGAAGCTGGGTGATGGCGTCCATCCCGGACGCGGCTGTTTGAGCCGGAGAGTTGGGAACGGTCAATTCCGGGTCGATCAAAACCGCGGCGGGAACCATCTGTTCCGACCGGAGACTCTTCTTCACGGGGGGGGCATCGACGGAGATCACTGCGTTTTTCGTGGCTTCGGTACCTGTTCCGGCTGTTGTGGGAATGGCCAACATCGGCAGCGGGGGGTTCGTAAGCGACAGCCCTGTGCCGACTCCTTCGAGATAGTCCCGAACGGTCGGACTTTTGGTGTTGGTGGCCATTGCGGAGACGGCTTTCGCGAGATCCATCGCGGAGCCCCCCCCTAATCCGATCAGGAAGTCTCCCGAATGAGGTTTCAAACGACGAACGTGGTTGGCTGTCTCGTCGACGTCGGCAATGGTCGGCTCCCGACTTGCGGTCGCAATGTGTTCGACCACGATTCCCGCTGTCCGGAGAGGTTCCAGGATTTCGATCCAGAAAGGGCTATCGTGCAGGGTTCGGGACCCGTCGATGAGAAAAGCTCGCCGTCCAAGGCAGGAAGCGAGCGAGCCCAGTTCGGACCGTTTGCCGAGTCCGAATACCACTTTTCGGGGAAGCAGGAGTTGAAAAGCCAAGGACATTTGTTTTCGATCATCTGAGATGAGGGACACGTGCAACATACTCATCGGGAGCGTTCCCGTATAGAATTCCGGGTCGCCGAATTGGAATTCCGTCGAGGTGGTGAATGAATCTGAAGAGACCTGTCTGGTTTGTTATTGTTCTGTCGCAACTGTGTCTGGCTTTTGGACTGCCCGCTGCGGACCTGTCCGAATCGGCGGAGCGGATGCTTGCGGATGTCAAGGAACTCGCATCCGATGAGTACGAAGGCCGCGGTGTCGGGACCAAAGGGTTGGAAAAGGCTGCGGCATTCATCGCCCGAGAGTTTGAAAAGGCCGGTCTCAACGTGAAGTCGGCGGGAGGAGATCCGTATCAGGAATTTGATATTACTGATGGGGCCGAACTTGGTTCTCCCAACACTTTGACGCTGTCAGGTCCTGGCAATAAGAAGATGGAACTGAAGCTCGGCGTGGATTTTCAGGTCTGCTCGTTCGGTTCCGCCGGCAAGTTCTCCGCACCTGTCGTGTTTGCAGGATACGGCATCGACGCTCCCGACGTGGAATACAATGACTTTGACAACCTCGATGTGGAGGGGAAAGTCGTCATTGTTATGCGGCGAACTCCCCAGCAATCCAATCCGCATGGCCCCTTCGCCGTGGGACACGGTATCTCCCGGCATGCGGCGTTGACCACCAAACTCAGCCAGGCCTATACCAAGGGAGCCGTCGCTGTCTTGTTCGTGAATGATCCGTTCAGCGGCACCAGCGAACGGGAACAACTGACGAAGAAGGAAAGCGAGGCGACGCAAGCAGTTCTTAAGCTGGCGCGCGAGGTCGCGGACGCAGCCCCGTCCGAGAAGACGCGAAAAGAATTGAAGACGGCTTTGATTCACTTGGACGAGGTTTCGGGACTCGTCAGAGAACATGACGAAGATGTCCTCATGGAATTCGGGTACGCCGGAACACGGGCGGGCAAATCGATCCCCTGTCTTCACGTGACTCAGGAAGTCGTCAACCAAATGTTGATCCCGTCAACCGGTGGAAGCCTCGCAGAAATTGAAGCGGTCATCGACCAATCCAACGCTCCCGCGAGCCGGGAACTCGAAGGTTGGACGGCCACTGGCGAAGCGACATTGGAACTGGTTCGCCGGCCCGTCAAAAACGTAATTGGGATTCTCGACGGGAGTGGTTCCCAGAGAGACGAAGCGATCGTGATTGGAGCGCACTTCGATCACCTGGGGTATGGCGGCGAAGGCTCGCTACTCCCGAGTTCCATGGACGTGCATAACGGAGCCGATGACAACGCCTCGGGAACCGCCGGACTACTCGAACTCGCTCGGCGGCTTTCCAGACAACGCGACAAGCTGTCACGAAAGATTGTCTTCATCGCCTTCACGGGCGAAGAACGGGGCCTGCTCGGATCGGAAGAATATGTCAAAGAGCCCGTCGTCGCGTTGGAGAAGACGGTCGCCATGCTCAACATGGATATGATCGGGCGCCTCGATGAAAACAAGCTGACCGTTTTTGGGACGGGAACCAGTCCCACATGGGAGGAGATCCTCGACGAGTACGCCCAACCACTCAGCCTCGATTTGTCGAAAAAGCCGGAGGGATTCGGGCCGAGTGACCATTCGACATTTTACGCGAAGCGGATTCCCGTGTTACATCTCTTTACCGGGACACACAGCGACTACCACCGGCCGAGCGATGACTGGGATAAGATCAATGCCGATGGGATGGATCGGATCGTCACCTTTCTCGAGCGGATTGCCGTCGCGACGGCATCCTCGGACAAACGACCGGAGTACACTCAAGTCAAAGGGACCGCCATTCTCGAACGGACCGGGAGCCGTCCCTATTTTGGAAGTATCCCCGATTTTGGAACTGACGCAGAAGGTTATGCGATTCAAGGCGTCTCCCCAGATAGCCCGGCCGAAAAGGGAGGCCTGAAAGGAGGGGATATCATCGTCGAGTTCGGGGGGAACCGAATTGGGGGATTGGATGACTTCGATCTGGCACTGCGAAAGTTTCAGGCGGGTGAGCAAGTCGAAGTCGTGGTCATGCGTGGCGGAAAACGGGTCACGCTCAAGATCACTTTGGCCACGCCGCGCGGTTAAGGCGTGGTCCGTTGCGAATTCGTCGCCACAATCGTGGGTTTCTGGCCAAAAGCCGTAACGGTGGGGGAGTCGAGCCCCCCGTAGGCCCGAGTGGATGAATGGGAATCGCTCAGCTCAGAGCGTTTTCGATCCGTTGGACGAGCTGGTTATCCGGTTCTCCGGCACCATTCAAGTTGAAGACCGACGTCGCGAGGAATCGATTTCGCCAATGGGGGCTCACATGGGCAAAGTCCTCCAACACAGCCGAGTTGAATTTGTAGTCGTGAGCATCGTTGCCTTTGAGGAATACCATCCGTCGGGCTGCATCGATAAAGGCATGAGGATCCCCGCCCGCTTCCAGGTGTGCGAGTAGCTTGTGGGCGGCATTCTGCCGATTTCCGGAAATGTCATGGAGGATTTCCTCCACGGAGGAATTGGCCGTGTCTTGTGCCGATTCCGCAAGAGAATCCAGTAACGTGTCAGCCACGTTCCCTCGTCCCTTGGCCGCTTCTCGAAAGTATGCGTTGAACCCACACGCTTGCAACGCGAGTTTCTGACGTAGTCGTGGGTCCGCGGCATTCTCAAAGAGGTAGTGGACGGCATTCGCTGTGGTTAGACCATGTAACCCGATGATGCCCGGCTGCCGCATCAGCAATTCTCCGGCCCCTGTGAACACGGCGTCCCAAATGGACTGAACTCCCGCTCCACCGGCGAGCGCTTCAGCCCCCGAGTTGACACACTCGACCGGCGTCGCGGAGCGAAACGCTTCATGCAGCGTGGTCACCGCTCCCACATCACTGAGGCCGGCCGTCCAGTTGGCCGGCAATTGTGAAAGAACTTGGTCTATGCTTCGCCAGGACTCATCGGCCCCAAGTGAAGACTCCGCTGGGTTGGGTTCGCCGGAATGGTTCAACAGCGCGGCCGTCAGCGATCTCAACACCGGTTCCGCGTATTGCCAGCCAATGACCTGCAATGTTCGCCAGGAGTTGGCCAGATAGATCGCTTTGTGACCAATCGAACGAAAGTCCCGAGCCGCATACTGGGCAAACAGATTGAAGACGTCCGTTGCTCCCGTGTTTCGGACAAGAACGGCCGTTGCTCGGTCGGCACGGTCGAGATCCCAAGTGTCCATGGCCGCGATGAATTCCTTTTTCGCCGCGGTCGCATCGGGAATCTTGGACTCGTCAACGGCCGCCATTCGCCATCCGCTCCGACGCTGTTCGTCCGCTTGAGAGGATTTGAAATGGTCGATCGCCCAGAAAATCGGAAGCCAGCGATCCTCGTCTGGACCGGCGAGACTAGCCAAGTGGCAACTGTTCACCACGAGAACACAATGAAACTTGAAACCGACCGAGGGATAGGGCTGCACATTTCGAATCCCCGCCAGCAGTAACGCCGCGAGCAACTCCTGATAGGAGGTCCCGTTCTGGACCCGTCTGGCCACTTTCTCAATCAACTCTCCTCGGGGAGTCTTCTCGATCAATTGAACGAGCGGTTCGATTGGATCCGGAAACTGAACAAGGGAGCCGGCCCCGACGGTTTCCGCCGCACAGACTTCCGGGAGTGGAAGTCGAAATCCAAGTGTGCTGCCGGAAATCGCGAGTCCCGTTGCGGCGGTGGTTTTCAAGAATTGTCGTCTGGCCGAACTCATGAAGAAACTCCA
>JAGQQQ010000568.1 GCA_020426125.1 Planctomycetaceae bacterium | reverse complement strand
CCCTATCCTCCGCGAAGCCGCCCTTGCCGACGACAACCCCAGGATCCCCTGGCTCAAAAACCACCAACTCAAATTCGCTTACAACTGACCCATTTTGTCATCGATCTCCCCCTCACGGAAATCAGCGATGAACTGAGATGAGCCATTCACCGGGAATCGCTGCATTTTGCAGAAGGTTTCTCCGCAAGCCCATCGGGCTGCGAGTGATTCAGCCACGAATGGGCAGATCGCCGACATTCTCGGCTGTGTGTCGCGGACGTTTCGGTGAAACGGCTTGTTTCGAGATCGGTTCAGACGGTGGCGATGTCCAACTCATCCGTTTTGCATCACAAGTCCAGGACACTGGTGACATGATGCATCACAATCGCAGCCGAGATTGCGACGTTAAGGGAGTCGACCTGGCCGTGCATTGGGATCATTGTCGCCCGGTCTGAGAAGTCGATGAGTTCCCGGGAGAGGCCATCGCTTTCGTTTCCGAAGAGGAGCACGCTCCTTGGCCCGGGTCGG
The DNA here is from genome assembly GCA_020426125.1 of Planctomycetaceae bacterium. GTDB lineage: Bacteria > Planctomycetota > Planctomycetia > Planctomycetales > Planctomycetaceae > HKST-UBA70. The sequence goes on along the minus strand of JAGQQQ010000568.1, from coordinate 1,723 downwards.
TAATCTTTGAGCGTTTCTGCAGTGTCGGTCACCTCGACCGCGACAATCTCATAATCGAAGTCTTGCCGCAGCTGCAACAGGTCCACCATCAAGTTGGAAGACTCTTGAATGGGAAGGGAAAAGGCGTGTCCCATCGAAACACGAATACTTCTTCGGGAAAACGGATCCGTCGATTGTGTTCCGACCAGCAGGCCATCGACGCCGAACCCTGCACAGAGGCGGATGATCGTGCCGATGTTTTCGGGATCCGTGATCCGGGGACAGCAAACCAACAGACGATGGCTCGTCAAGGTTTCGATCCAGTCCACCAGCCGCCTCTCGGCGGGGCGTTCCCCACAGCCAAGCACTCCTGCGTGAAAACGATAGCCCACCAACTCGTTCGCCAACTTCGAAGGGAGAACAAAAACATCCGTTCTTTCCCCGAGATCTTCGGGAAACCGACGACGGTGTGCCTCATCAACTACGACCGATTGAACTTCAAAATCGCTTGCCAACAAGCGCTCGACGACTCGGATCCCCTCCGCGATGAAGTGCCGCGATCCCCGCGTCCGATTCGTCCGCTTGAGATCGCGATACGGATCCAGTCGAGGATCATCGGTCGATGACAAAAGATATTCGCTCACAGAATTCTCTCGGGGGGGCGGGGGTAGGGTATTGGAGTTCGTTGGGAGCGAAACATATGCGACGAGCCCCACTTTCGTCTCTCCTCTCTCATCCCTCCTCTCTTCCAGCCCCCGTCATGGGGACAAATCTGACCGGGGCGATGGTCTGTTCGCGAAGCCGGCCATCATCCTGTTTCTCAATGAGCAACAATTCCTGGCTCGCTCCACCGACGGGGATGACCATGCGCCCTCCCTTTTTCAGTTGTTCCAGGAGTGGACGAGGGACCTCCCGAGGAGCGGCGGCGACGGTGATCACGTCGAAGGGAGCCCGCTCCGGCCATCCTTGGTGACCGTCTCCACAACGGATGTGAATGTTCTTGTAACCAAGGGTTGCCAGCCGTTTGTGAGCCGATTCCGCAAGGGGGCCGACAATCTCCACGCTGAACACTTCATCGACCAACTCCGCGAGAATCGCTGCCTGGTATCCGGATCCCGTTCCGATGTCGAGTGCGCGAGAGTTTGGCTCCGGGCGGACCAGTTGGGTGGTCAGCGCGACAATATAAGGTTGTGAGATCGTCTGATGATTCCCAATGGGGAGCGGGGCGTCCGCATAGGCATCATCGAGGAGGTGGTCCGGGACAAACAGGTGCCGAGGCACGCGAAGCATTGCATCGAGGCCCCGTTCATCGGTGATGTCCCGGGATCGCAATTGTTGATCGACCATTCGGTGGCGCTGTCGCTGCCTGATGGGATTGTCGTCGAAGCTGGCAGGCGTGTGGTTCATGGCCGTTTGTCTTTGTGAAACTGGCAAGTCGATTGGGGGTGTGAATTACTTCAAGCCTCGAGAAGTGGTCCCATCCACGTCCGGATCGGTCCCCAGGCAAGAGTCAATTCACTGGAGGTCGGTCTATGAGAATCGTAATCAATTTTGGCGTTTTTGCATTGTTTGCGGATTGTGGCAGCGGGGAAAGACCGGGCTTTCAGGAATCGATTTCCGAGCCGGTTGCGTTGTTGGAGTTGTTGGTTGGTTTGGCGAGGGATTTGTGGAGGCGGTTGACGCTCGGAGTCACTTGGGGGCTCAGCGTTTCGCTGCGGCCTGCAGGAAGGTTCGCTGCGGCCTG
>JAGQQQ010000567.1 GCA_020426125.1 Planctomycetaceae bacterium | reverse complement strand
CAACTCCAACAACGCAACCGGCTCCCGATCCTCCGGCTCACCAATACGCTCCAAAATCTCCAAACACTCCTGGCAACGTCCCAAATTCAGATACGCATATGCCAATGAACGTTTGAGGTTGCCGTCGTCCGGTTCCAGAACCAACGCTCCTTCAATGACGGCAACCGCCGCACCGAATCGACCGTGACTCAGGTACTGATACCCCAGCAGCGACAGATAATCGATGTTTTGCTGATTCACGGATTGTTTCACCCCAGTGGACAATTGGGCACGTCCGAATGCCCAGTGGGTTCTTGCAAACGGACATGCGTGCAAATTTGAACAAAACCGGGTATTTTTATGCAACTCGCGCAGAATCTTTTCTGCTCAGGCGAATCAGGATTCGAGAAGATCGAGTTTTCTGCACCGCTCGGTCATTCTCAAATATCCAGTGAGCAGATGATGACTGGGGAGCCACGTCGATGCACCTTCGCGATGCCATGCGGGACATTCTCGCTCAAGTGAGCCAGAATTTGGGAACAAAGTTGCAGCTCGATGACAAAGGGGTCTGCTCGATGGTCGACGGGAAGGGGACGGAGTTCGCCCTGGAAATCCCTGAATCGGGAGAATGGGTGCTCCTCCACGCGGAGGTGACCGATGTCCCGGAGGAGGATCGGGAAGAGTTTCTCGAACGGGTTCTCGTGTTGTCCGCCTATGGTCAACAGACGCACGGCTGCACGCTCGGATTGGATATGGACACCGATTCGATCGTGATCTCCCAGAGCCGCCCGGTCGAAATGCAGATCGACGGCACCGGTCTGGTGAACCTGATCGGCCACTTCCTGGATGCCGTTCGGAAGGTCCGCGAGACCCTCGCCGCTGACGAATCCCCGGAAACAGACGCGGACGCCATTTCAGCCCCCTCATTCCCTCCGGAAAGCAGCCTTCGTGTCTGAAAAATATCAGCGGAATCCACCGAACTTCATCACGCACCCTGACAGGGGGGCCCGGCCGAGAATCGAGTGGGGGCGCATTTCATGGATGGACTTATGCCCCGATGTAGCGGGCGTAGAGGGATTTCGCTTCAGCGAGGTCTTCGGTTCCGGTGATGATAGCGCGGCCGTCAGCGAAGATTGTCAGTTCGTGTTCTGACTCATCAGGGCGGAAGCGAACCAGGAAGGGGTTTGCCTGTACCTCTCCAGATGGGTCCAACCGATTCGCGAGGTCGAATAGTGACAGCTTTCCGCTCGTCGAGGGGGCGACCTGGACGGAGTTCCGGCCACACAGCACGACGGACCGGGAACCTTCGTCTCCATGGAGAAATGGGAACTCGCGACGTCCGCAGCACTGACAGCCGCCGGCCTCCTGAAGTCCAGACAGTTTCAATTGACGGAGCGTGCCGTCCCAGACATCGATGACAGTCAACTCGGGACGAATCAGTTCCGTTTGCCCTGAGAGGATTTTGAGAGCGGCGACAACTTGAAGCGACGCGACGATCTGCACGGCGGGCCCAATCACTCCGGCCGTGTCACAGGTCTCACTCGTGCCCGGACCGGGCATTTCGGGCATGAGACATCGCAGGCAGGGTGTTTGCCCTGGGACGATCGCCATCACCTGGCCGTGTGCCCCGACACATCCGGCATGGATCCAGGGGATTCCGGCCTCTATCGCGGCGTCGTTGATCAGGAACCGTGTCTCGAAGTTGTCGGTGCCGTCCATGATCAGGTTGACGCCATCGCAAAGTTCTCCAACGGATTGGCAAGTCACGTCCGCGACGTGCGGCTCAATCACGACATCGCTGTTGATCCGTCGCAGTTTGTTTGCGGCAGCAATCGCTTTGGGAAGTCGCTGGGCGACGTCCTCTTCGTCGTAGAGAACCTGACGCTGGAGATTGGACAGATCGACGAAGTCCCGGTCCGCGATCCGCAGCATGCCGACACCAGCGCGGACCAAGGATTCCGCGATCACCGATCCCAACGCGCCGCAACCGACGCACAAGACACGGCTCTCGCGAAGCCGCGATTGGCCGGCTTCGCCGAGTCCGTCGAACAGAATCTGTTTGCGATATCGGGACATCGGGAGTACGGGGTTCGGGAGTTTAGCCGATGCCCCCTGGGCACCCTTGTTTTGAACTAATCGGATGTGACCGGCAGAAGTTGCACGGCATCGACAATCACGTGACCGTCGGTGGCAATGTTGGCGATCTCGACTCGGTTTTGGCCTTTGCGAAACTCGAACGTGCCGAGACTGAAAAACGGTCCGTCCGCCGGAGCTTGTCGCTGATTGACTTTGATGACCGTCCGGCCTTCTCGGTGAAACACAAAAACAGGGACATTCGTCGCCCGATTCTCACTCGCACTGTAGCTCAAACGGACTTCATACCGACCCGCACTCGGCAAGTCGGGATGAAACCGGACGAGTAATTCCCCTTTTTTCTCGTTGTTATCGTGCAGGTAATGCTGTCCTACGAACGGGCCGATGGACGAACTCGCTTTCCAGCCATCGGTGTTCTCGGCGTCCGAGTCATCAACGACTATTCCCTCGAACTTCTGCGGGGGAATGCCTTTCGAGGCACGGCGTGGGCCGTCGTAGGACAGAACTTGTCCATCGGCCAGCAAACGTTCTTGAAGCTGGTCGTATGGGACCTGCTGGACCGGAATCTTTTGATCGATCGCAATGGACGCGGCCGTCGCAGAGGATTGGCCGAGAATCATGAAGACCGGTTCCATCCGAATCGATCCGAAGGCAATATGTGAACTGCTCACACAAACCGGGACCAACAGGTTTTTGCACTGCTCTTGTTTGGGAGTCAGCGAGTCATAGGAGATGCGGTACGGCCCTCCCGTTCCGACGCCGATGTCTCCTTCGTTCTGGACGAACCCATCGGCTTTGACATACCGACGGACATTGTGCGAGTCGATCGTATACGAGCCCATTCCAACCGATTTGGGCGTGTCGACGGTCGACAGGCAATCATGTTCCGTCATCACATAGGGACCAATCATCCGTCGCGCTTCGCGGACATATATCTGGTGAGGCCAGTGGCCGTTGTCCGAAAACTCGTCCTTCGCAAGTCCCCATTGGCTCATCTGCTCGCGAATTTCCTCGGGAACGCGCGAGTCGTTGGTGAGAAAAAACATAAGTCCTTTCTGGTAAGTCTCGTGCTCCGCAATGATCTTTCGGCGCCGTTCATAGCTCGCTTCCGGATAGTCATAGTTCATCCCAATGTTGTCGGTGCTGAAGGGGCCATGATTGTTTGTATCCGTTTTTCGATTCGGGATGGGATCGAACTTATGAAAGACCTCCCGCCAACCGGATGCAAAGACACGAGCCAGCAGTTCGTACTGCCCAGCATCATAATCTTCGGGCTTGGCGAAGGGGACGCGGTTCTCCGGGTGGTTGCTCAAGCACATGCGGAAGCAATAGGCCTGCACGCGATGGTCCCCTGCCCCCTTCACTCCTGGAGGATCGGGACTGATGCGGGGAAGCAGTCCGCTTGCGGGGTCTCCCGGCACGACGTAGGGGTCGACGTCGGCCTGGAAGTGGTGTCCATGGTGCAGGACGCCAATCTGATTGCCATTCCAGGCTTCGTTGTACGTGTCATGGCTTTCCCGACCAACGTGGTAGTCAATACCTGTGGCGGCTATCAGATCGCCTTCATAGGTGGCATCGATGAAGACCTGCCCCCCGAATGTCTTCCCACTCAGCATGGAGATGGACTGGATCACTCCTCCTGACTTTTGGACTCCCTGTCCCGGTTCGCGATTGAGCCATTCGTTTCGAAACACCGGGATCCCTTCTTCACGAATCAGCTCCTCGAAGACCTGTTCGGCAACATGCGGTTCGAAGATCCACATTGTTCGCTGATCGCCGTCAATGGCCGGGGTCCCTTGCCCTTTGTTGCCGTAAGAGTCTCGTGTCTGCCATGTCCAGGCCTCTTCCGAGTCATAGTGGCGCCAGACACGGTGATAAAACTCACGGGCCAACCCTCCGATCACGGCCTTATTTCCCGTATCTGTGAAACCGAGTCCGCCGGCGGATAATCCTCCTAAATGTTTGTCAGGACACACGATCACCACGGATTTCCCCATCCGGTTGGCTTGGACGGCCGCCGCCACTCCTGCCGACGTGCCACCATAGACAACGATTTCAAAACGGTCTTGAGGCTCCGGTTCGGCCCCGATTCCCGAATGGAGGAAAATCAGTGTGAACGCCAGCAGGGGAACCGGGATGCTGCTTGCCTTCTTCATCTGGTGCTCTTTTTCCAATGGGGCCATGATGTGGTTTTCAGTGAGCATTTCCAGCGGATTGATCCACTGAATATGTCTTCCTCACGATGGGACGTTCTCACCCCAACTCAAGGTCGGTTTCCCCAAAGCCAGGACGGTTTTGTCATCAGATTAACGAACTCGGCGGGGAATCGCGCGTCCTTCATTCCAAAATGATTGCTGCGTTTCGATGCGAGTGGTGATGCAATTCCGCTGCATCGTTTTCTGAATTGTCCAGAATTCTTGGGAAGGTTCTCACGAATTGTTCGTTCTTTTCGATGTCGTGACACAGAATCCAGTAACATTGAGATCCTGATTCACGCTTGAACAAAAAGAGCCTCAAAAATTCCCTGGAATCTGTTCCCCGCTTTGACAGTCGCGTTTCAGGCGTGCCATAATCGGATGGGGTGTATTGATTCCGTTCATTTTCCCAAGTCGGGTTCATTGAGCGGATCGGAGAAACACCACACCCGGAGGGCAAGCCAGTCACAGTTTCGTTGCGAAGGGGATCGTTGACAGAGTTCAAGGCGGCGTCTTTGGCAAATACGCCGAGGATTCTGGGAAAAGAAAACTGTGATCCCCCTCCGTTTGGTCAAGAGAGACCGGACGCTGATCACAAATTGTCGTCCAAACAAATCAGGACAGGTCCGTGATGTTGACTCGACCAAAATCTGAAATCTTCAGGATTCTTGCCATTGCCCTTCTGCTGTTGGGGATTGGATCGACGGGGCGTGCCGCTGATTTGAAGGAGACCCTCGACATACTGGCCGAAGACGTTGTCGCCTACATGAACGAAAACGCCAAGACGAAATTGTCTGTCGACACCTTCAACGGACCAAGAACCGGAACCGGACGAACGTTGTCCACCGGACTGATCGAACGTTTGAAGACCCAAGGCGATTTGCAGGTCGTCGATAGCGAGGTTGACGCGCAATTGGTTCTCCGCGGGGACTTCACACTCGAAGTGAATGGAACCTCGCCTTTCGTACTGTTGGAGGTCCGACTTCTCAACGCGGAAAACGGTGCCGAGCAAAAGGAATTTCGTTCCCGCATTACCGAATCCTTTGAAAAGGACTTCGATTTAGCGGCCAAAGAAACGGGCAGTGCCAAGATTTCCCAAGGTCCGGAAAAAGATCCTGATGGTACCCCCAAGGCCCAGGTGGCGATCACCGACGACAAGGCTGTCACCACTCTGGCGGGGCCCACTGCTGATACAACCGAAGCCATCGAAAAGGCAGTGGATCCTCAGAAACCGCTGGACCAAATTACTGAGTCGGACCGGAAGTTGGGTCTCGCAGCCCGCAGCAAGGCCATTTCGGACTCGATCAAGAATCCAAGCTTTCATCAAGTTTCGGCCACCATCATGTCGGCTTCCGAGGAGAGTAAGTTCCACATGCAACTGAACGTCTCCGAAACGTTCAACCGGAACCTGAATGCGTTTCCGATTGTCGATAAAGGAGGAATCGCGTTCGCGCCATTCCAGGAAGGGCAATTCTATTCGGTGACCATCATCAATCAGGAAAGCTTCGATATTGGTGTGGAACTGCTGATCGACGGCGTCAATTCCATGGCGTTCAGTGAAAACGCGGAATTTCGCGACGTCGGCAAATGGGTGATTCCCGCTGGACGCTCCGGAAATATTCTGGGGTACTTTATCAACCCGGGTTCGGTCGACGCGTTCCAGGTTTCCGGGAAACCGATCGGTCCTGTCGAAGAGACTTTAGCGGATCAGTCCAAGATCGGAACGATCACGGCCGCGATCTATGCATGCTGGGAAGAAGGGGACACGCCTCCCCGAGCGGCGAAAATTGTCGGCGATCCGGCTGACCTCCGCACGGTCCGCGGCCCCAGGATTTCCACGAATATCCAAACTGTTCAACGAGTGTTTTGTGAAACCGCTTTAGCGTTTATGACTGTTCGCTACGTCAACCCGGATCCACCAACTGATCTGCCGTGATGGGTCGCCGCGAACTTGATAGATGCGAGCCTTTGCTCCCGCCAACGGTGGCGGGAGTTCCTTGTCACTTTTCCCAACCGAAAGTCGATCTCATGAGACCGAAATTCCTGTTGGCCGCTCTGGCCCTATTCGTGGCCGCAATCGCGACCACGCAGAGTGCTGACGCGGCGTACCGTCAGTACTACAGCGGATGGAATTACTATCCGCAGCGGAACTACCACTACACCACGTACTACTATAAGCCGACGCCGACTTATCAGTCGTACAACTACCACTACTGTATTTCCTATCCGAGCCAGCCTCGGTACGTGTACTACTACAACCCTCACAAGGGGCACTACTGGGGGCGATTTGACTGCCAAGGCGCCGCTGGGGCTCAGTACTCCTTGTTGAAAGAAGCGGATCGTAAGCCTCAATTGGAGCAGATCCCAGAAACGGCCTTCCCGAAACCAGCTGGCATGCCGCAGATTCCAGATTCGACGGACAACACCGCGATTCAACCGCCTCCGGCCGCTCCACAAACTGGTGATGCTCCGGCGGCTGGATCTGGTCCGCCCGCTTCGGCTCCGCCGACTCAAGTTACCCCCCCTGCGGCTCCACCTGCCGCACCACCGGGAGGGGGAGCGCCTCCAGCCGCACCTCCAGGAGCCGCGCCTCCAGGAGCCCCACCGGCCACCCCTCCAGCACCACCCGCTGGAATGTAATGGCCAGTTGAGAAAACGGCAGATCACTCTTCTCGCAACCGAGCTTCAACATGTTTGAAGCTCGGTTGTTTTCGTTTGATCGCTGGCCCGGAGTCCTCGTCGACCGGATGTGGGATTTGAGCCTCGCTCAAAGGTCCGCCAGCAACTGGCCCATCGAACTGGCTGCTTGTCCACGTGTCAGCAACACGTCGGCTCCCCCGTCTTTTGCCCTCACGAACAGATCCTCACGAACGTGGGGACCGAAGACGATCAGCCGAGCGGACTCGGCCATCTCACCTTTCAGTGCGGCCACGTCAAAGCCATCCTGTTCGAGATCGGCGATCACCGCAACAACGGAGTCCCGATGCTCCCGTATCTGTTTCTGACACTGCTCCATCGACAAACAAGTTCGCCCAACAAGCTCGGCCTGTTTGATCGCCCCATGCAGTTGCGAAGTGAAAAAGAGATCTTTGCACAGCAGGAGGACTTGAGGGGCATCGGCCATGGTTTCGGTCTTTGGATTGACTCATCGGGTCTTAAGAAGCAGCCATCTGAGGAGCGGAATCGGTAAACTTCGCCAGCGACAAACTGTGATAATGGCACAGTGCAATCGCACATGCGTCCGCCACGTCATTAGGTTCGAGCAGCCGTTTGAGTTGGAGTTCATGTTTCACGGCGTGCTGAATCTGATCTTTGGAGGCCCGTCCGCTTCCGGTGAGCAGTTTCTTGATCTGCCGGGGCGTGTAATGGATCACCGTGAGTCCCGCCGACGCACTGGCGTAAAGGATGGCACCGCGGGCGTGGGCCATGAGGAGCGCGGTTTTGGGGTTTTGGCCGTGTGAGAAAACCTGTTCGATTGCGACCGATTCCGGTCGGAACTCCGAAATGATTTCCGTAATCCCCTGCCCGATCTCGTGGACCCGTTCCGCCAATGTCAGGCTCTTCGTCGAGGAAACCACTCCCCCTTCGAGCAGCGTGGGACCGGAAATGGTCCTCTGGATCAAGGCATAGCCAGTTCGTCGTAAGCCCGGGTCAATTCCCAAGCACAAGTCCGGGGCGACCCCCGCGAATGCATTTCCCGTGGCGAATCCCATGGACCGCTTCTCTCGACCAGTTTTGGACACCTCGCGCGACGGACTCATTCCGTCGACCTGTCCTCCTTGTTCTCGCATCGGATGCCTCGTCAACTTGGGGAAAACTCTCGCGGTTCCGAGTATAACCGAAAAAGGTGTCCAGTTGTTCCGTCACAAGATGCGGGGACGAAAGTTTCCGTGAGAGAGGCCTGCCAGCCTCTGCTGCACTTGAGAGAAAACGGATCAATGGCCAAGTTTTTCGGAACTTCTCTTTCAAGCGACCCGTCCGAGGGGTAAGGAACCCTATTGAGCTATTCAGGAGCCTGCTATGAAAACGGTCCTTCACACGCTGGGGGCATTGCTACTCGTCCCCGCAACTCTCTTGGCCCAGGGCACACTCATCATCACCAATGAGGTCGTGCGGCTTCCCCGCCCAGTCCCGCAGCCTCCCCAGACGACCTATCATCTCGAAACTCTGGAGATGAACAGCAAAGTCATGGGACAGATCGCCGACGTTCAAGTCTCCCAGACATTCGTCAACTCCGGAAAACGGACGATCGAAGCTCAACTGGTCTTCCCGCTCCCCTATGACGGAGCCATCGACAAGATGACGCTGATGGTCAACGGCACCGAACTCGAAGCCAAGCTCCTTTCCGCCGACGAAGCCAAGGCTAGGTATCAGTCGATTGTCCGTGCCAACAAAGATCCCGCTCTGCTCGAATGGATCGGGACCGGCATGTTCCAGACGAGCGTGTTTCCCATTCCTCCGGGGGAGAAGCGGACCGTCACGCTGCATTACACGCAATTGCTTCGCAAGGACCACGGACTCACCGACTTTCTCTATCCGCTCCGGACCGCGAAGTTCACCAGTCGGCCACTTTCAAAACTCTCTATGCGAGTCGTGATCGAAGCCCCAGCGGATATCAAGAACATCTACAGTCCGTCGCACGCCGTGGATATTGATCGCTCCGGCGAACGTCATGCCGTGGTGACGTTCGAACAACAAAATGTCGTCCCCAGCGAGGACTTCCGACTGCTGTTCGACACCAAGGAAGGGAAAATCGGAGCGACGGTACTCACCTACCGTCCCGATAAATCCGAGGAAGGGTACTTTCTGTTGCTTGCCAGTCCTCGCGTAAAAAGCGGCGACGGCGAACCCCAGGCCAAGACGATTAGCTTTGTCGTCGACAAATCGGGGAGCATGTCGGGAGAGAAGATCGAACAGGCCCGAGAAGCGGCCAAGTTTGTGTTGAACAACCTGCGTAAAGGCGACCTGTTCAACATCATCTCCTATGACAGCAGCGTGCAGGCGTTCCGTCCCGAACTCGAATCGTTCACGTCCGAGTCCCGCGCCTCCGGTCTGGCCTATGTCGACGGTCTCTACGCCGGCGGCGGCACGAATATCCACGATGCCCTGTTGCGATCATTCCAGGATCTACAAGACAAAAAGCGTCCGAACTACATCTTGTTTCTGACGGACGGCAAGCCCACTTCGGGAGTCACAGGAGAGTCATTGATCGCGAAGGCCATTTCCGAAGCGAATGGCATCAAAGCTCGACTGATGGCCTTCGGCGTTGGCTATGACGTCAACAGG
>JAGQQQ010000566.1 GCA_020426125.1 Planctomycetaceae bacterium | reverse complement strand
GGCCTCCCAGATTCTCAACGGCAGCAATCTGACTTTGTTGTCGGGAGATGATAGTTTGACCCTTCCCTTGCTCTCGCTTGGGGGATCCGGGGTTGTGTCTGTTGCCGGAAACATCGTTCCCCAAGACGTTCTCGCGATGCTCGCCGCCTGGAGAGAGGGAAATCGTGCCGAAGCCCAAAAACGGCACCACAAGCTGTTCCCGCTTTGCCGAGACATGCTGGGACTCGCGACGAACCCCATCCCCCTGAAGGCAGCCATGCAGTTGCTCGGTCAGGACACGGGCGAAGTCCGATTGCCATTGACTCCGCTGGCTTCCGGTGACATCGACAAACTTCGCGGAACGCTCACGAAATACGGGCTTCTGTAATTCGTCGTTTCGTGATGACCTGAAGAGGCCGCTCGAAGAAAACGGCCCCGTTTTCGCACGGATTTATCGGGGAATGACCAGCACAGTGTTTTCCGCCCGACGGATGCGGTCGTGAACGTATCCTTGGGAAAGGTGGTCTGCTCGTTCGAACCCTAGAACGAGCAGCGGATGCCGTTTGTCAGAGGTTAACTCTTGAAGTGGAGCATGCCGTTCGTGATAAACGTCGCAGGAGTATTTGAACTTTCGCTCCCGGCTTGCGTTCATTAACGCAGTGTGCAGCGGCACAAAGGACCGCCGGAGGGCTTCCCCATACTTCTCCGCATTGAAATCGGCTTCCTGGTGCATTGCCTTCAACATCGCTTGCATATTCTCGACGGCTTCGTCCTCAACCACGAGCATCAATTGCAGATTCCCTGACGGTGCCAGCATCGTGACCGCCCAGTTGCCAGCCTGAGGCGCGGCTTCGTTTTCGGCGGACATAGCCAGAAAGACATGAGCAAAGGGCACATCCGCGATGGGATAGGTCTTTCGCGTCACCAGCACCGGAACATTTGATCGGGCGAGCAGCACGTCCATGACGGTGCCGGTGCTGTCCTCGCCGACTTTGTCGATATCCCGGCCAAAGGGGCTCGGGACCACCAGCAGGTCGCAACCTGTTGCTTCGAGCCCCTGTTGAATCTTCTCATACGCCTCTCCCTCGACGCTGGTCAGCGTCGAGCCTTGCAGCTTGCTGGCAATTCCGGCGGCATAGTCCGGATTCTCCACTCGATCTCGGGCATCGATCACGGTGACTTTCAGGTCGAAACGTGCCTTCAAACGCTGGACGATGGCAACGCTCATTTCATCCTGTGCTGAGGCATCAAGGGCCAGCAACAGGGATTCCGGCTCAGGCGGGGCAATTGTCAATGACCCCGGTTGCATTGCCCGTTCGAACAAGTCAATGGACTTGTGGACGTCCTGATCGACTTCAGTTTGCGTCGGTTCAAACATGTTGGTTTGTCTCCGTGTTCCTTGATGAGAACGCCAAATCGGCGTTTTGTCCAGCCCATGAACGCTCGTCGTCGATTTGCCGTTGTTGGGCGATCATTCGCTTTTTGCGACTCGTTATCCCGGCAACGTTGGGAACAATCCCAGCGAATAGAAGGCCAGCAGGTACACAATTGCTCCTGCCATTTGAATCAACATGATGGTGCCTCCCACTTTCAGAAACTCCCCCCAGCCGACATGCGTATCGGCTTCCTTATGCAGAGTGTGAATGGCGATGACGCAGGAAATCGAGCCAATGGGGGTCGCGTTCCCCCCGAGATTGCAGCCAATCACCAACGCCCACCAGAGCGGTTCCGGCGGGCCACCGATGTGACGCACAATCGGGATCAACGTCGCGGCCACCGGGATATTGTCGACGATCGCGCTGGCCACGGCGGAGAAACCACTCATGATCGGAATCAGCATCAAAGGACTCTCCCCTGCGAGCGTCACAACAAACTCGGACAATTTTTCCAGGGCGCCTGTTGATTCGACCGCCGCGATGATCACAAACAAACCAGTAAAGAACAAAATCACCGTCCAGTTCACTTTCGAAACGGCATCCTCAATATCCTTGCCGGCAAACAGCAAGGCCGCGGTGCCGCCGACCATCGCGATGAAGTCCATCCCCACGCCTAACGGCTGCGCAACGGCAAATCCCACGATCGTCAAACCGAGAATCACGGCGCTGCGGACCAGCACTTTCTTACTGTCCACCAAAGCCCATGGATCGAACTGAGCAATCTTTTCATTCAATACCGACAACTCCTCGGCAGACTGATTCCAGGGGAGTTCCCGGCGATACATGACTCTCAACATGGCAACAGCGATCAACAAACTGAGGACCGCATAGGGCGCCGCAACCAACAGAAAGTGAGCATAAGGAATCCGAGCGGCCGTTCCGATCATGATGTTCGGTAATCCGCTCGCGAACGTGACCATCGCCCCACTGTTCGCACAGATTGCCACGGAAATGAGTAATGGCTTGGGGTCGTATTTCAGTGACCGACAAATCACCAACGCCAGCGAACTGACAATCAACATCGCGGGGACAATGGTCAGCAGAGCGACGAAGACAAATGTCAGTCCGCAGATTGCCAGGTAAAGGGCCGTCGTACGTCCCCGAGTCGTTTTCACAATCAAGATACTCAGAAAGTGGAACAGTCCGGACTTTCCGGTGACGCCGACGAGGATCCCCGTTCCGATGATCACTCCGAATACGTTCAGGTCATGGGACAGTTTTTCATGGACGACCTCGTAGTCGGGAAAGACTCCGAGCGCGAGCGCCAAAACCACAAGCAGCGCGGCCCCGCATAACGCCGCGACCGTTTTGTGGAACCGCTCGACCGCGACCCCGACATACGTCGCGAGCATCACCAAGGCGAACAAAATCATGACCCACGCCGGTTGCGGCGCAAGGGCGGTCTCCGACACCGCCACGAGAACTGACACGATAGACGCTCCTGAGAAAAGGCTCGGATGGTTTCCGGGGCTCCATGCCGGTTCAAGATAGGCCCGTCCGGAGAAACCTCAACCCTTATCCATTGTTCAACTTGGGCAAAAGACGGTTTTTCCGTCGTGCCGTGGCCTCGGACATTTGCCGTGATGGCTGCCTGTTCAGAACGTCCTCAAGCGATACACTCGACGCTCAAACCGATCTGAAGCTGCGAGGAACGTGTTGCGAAAAGTGGATCTGCTGATCGTGGGACAGGGGCTGGCCGGCGCCGCCTTGGCTTGGACGGCCCATCTGCGAGGGTTGTCCGTGCATCTGGTCGATCGCGGCGAAGAGGTCACATCCTCACGAGTCGCCGCTGGTTTGATGATGCCGATCACGGGGAAGCGGCTCGCGAAATCCTGGGAATGGGATTCGTTCTGGCCGGTGGCCGTCGCGTTTTATCATTCCATTGAGCGAATGACCGGAACGTCGTGTCTGCAAATCGGACCGGCCCTGCGAATCTTGCAAACCGAGAAGGATCAACAGCAGGCCCAACTGCGCCGATCTCAGGAAGACTATCAAGGATTGCTTGAGTCCGTTGACAGAAGTGAGCTTCCTTCTCGAGTCATCTCCCCACGGGGTGCCGTACGCTTCCCGATTTCCGGTCGACTGAATGTGCCGGCTTATCTGGATGCGACACGTCAACATTTCCAAAGCATTGACTCGTTTTCTCAGACGGAGTTTGAAGGAGAACGCGATCTGGTCGTCACAGACGCGGGGGCAACGGTTGCTCGCCTGGGGATTGTGGCAGAGTCCGCCGTCCTGTGTCGGGGGTTCGAGGGCCATACCGATTCGATCGCCCAGAAAGTCTGCTGGAACCCCGCTAAGGGAGAAATCGCAACCGTCAAGATTCCCGGACTTGCTCTGGATCAAGTGGTCCAGTTCGGACACTGGCTGGCTCCGCTTGGTGAGGAATTCTTCAAACTCGGAGCAACCTTTTCCTGGTCCGCCTATGACAAACGTCCTACGCAGGAAGGCTGGAACGAATTGGAACTTCGGCTCAGATCACTGACATCGCTGCCTTATGAACTGGTCACCCAAACAGCTGCGGTTCGTCCAACCATCTGCGATTTCCGGCCCGCGATTGGATGGGACAAGCGCCAGCCTTGCCTTGGTCTCCTGAACGGACTGGGAACCAAAGGTTCGTTGATGGCGCCCCGTCTCGCCCAAATCCTATTGGACGCAAGACGGGGGCTTGTTCCCTTACCCCGTGGAATGGACTTTCAAAGATGGTCCCGTTGACACAACAGGCGCATGAAGTCTTGAGGCAATACGTAACCACAGGTGACGTCGTCGTCGATGCCACCGCGGGAAATGGACACGACACCGCCTTCCTTGCGGAACTCGTCAGACCGGCAGGCCAAGTGTATGCGTTCGACATTCAAGCCAATGCGATTTCCGCGACTCGTCAAAGGCTCGCTGACGGCGGCCACTTATCCTATGTCAACTTGATACAAGCCAGTCACGCAGAGTTGATGCCTTTCATTCCCGCCGAATCCCACGGCCAGATCAAGGCCATCGTGTTCAACCTTGGTTACCTCCCTGGGAGTGACCATCGGATCCAGACGGAACCGGATTCCACGGTCGCCGCATTGAGTAAGGCGCTGAGGATTCTTGATGCCCACGGCGTGATCACCATCATCGCGTATCCGGGACATCCCGGAGGGAAGGAAGAACTGGCGGCCGTTGAACGATGGCTCATTTCACTTTCCCCGGACTGGTCCGCAACCATCGTGACGAATGAACAACACGACGCAGCCCCTCATTTGTTTGTGATCCGTCGAGGTCATTGACGGCTGACCAGAGTCATTTCATCCGCTCTTCATGTGAAGGATGGCATTGGAGTGTGCCTTGTACGTCAGCGCCTGTTTAGGAGACTTGCTTTGAAAGTGGCTCCATGACGTTGGAAAAACCCATTTCTTCGTTTGCGGGAACGAGATCGCCATCGGGTGTCAATGCCGCCCGGACAATTCGCCTCTACGCAAGTTGTTTGGGAATTCTATCTTGTGTCGCAAACCCAAGGTTCTCATGACAGTCGCTATCGCACAGAGCTTGTCGTTGACCGACGTTTGTCAAACCCCAGACGTCGGAGTGGCCGACTTATTTCTTTGGGTTTTTCTTCTTCTTTGATCCCGCGGGCACGGCCTTCCTGTTTTCCTGGACACGAAAGACCACAATCTTTTTGATCAGTTCATAGGGAATTGGCGAATCGAGCGGAAACTGCACCGAACCCTTCGCGCTTTTGTATGGTTGGAGTTCCTCTTGGAAATGCTCGATCCCTGAGGGGGTCGGATAGAACCCGATATGGTTTTCGAATGCGGCAAAGTGGACCAGATTTCCATTGAGAACAAATGTGGGAATCCGGTACTTCATGGCTTCTTGAGCCTCCGGTGCCGACTTCTGAATGATGCCGCGAATCTTCTTCAATATCCGCTGAACGTTTTTGGGAAATGCCGCAATGTAGGCATCAACTTCGGAGTCAGAGGCACCGTTCGATGGCATGGACGGACCTTCATAAAAAGGATGAAAGGAAACCCCGAGGGGCGTCGAGCGGCGCGAGCACCAGTGCTTGGGAACAATCCGAGGGGAGACAATCCCCACTTGGGAGAGTGGAAAATCGACGACAGCCCCAAGCTCCTCTTCCGAGGCTATGGGCTGCGAAGCAGGGGCTGTTTCACATAATCACTGGGCAGAGACAAATCCGGATCAAACAGCTCCGCTTCTTCCCGACGGCGAGCCACAACGCGAATGTATCCCAAATACCGCCCCGCGTCTTCTTCGAGAGCCCGCATCTCGATCGGATTGATCGAGCCCATGATCGTCAGCCAGTCATGCCAGTATCCCCAACCGTCGACCAATGTATCCGAGACCGCGACGTCGACGATCCGTGTCTGTTCCCAGTGGCGACGCCACCAGTCCGCCGAATGGAGGCAATAGGGATTTTCCATTGTCCACCATTCCGCCAGATGTGCGGGGACCGGGTGATGGATCTCTTGGACAAATCCCGATTGGGCAATCCCCACCTGTCCCCCTGGTTTCACAAACCTCGCCAATGAGTTCAGAAACAGTTCGTCGGTACCGAAGTACATAAAGGCGTCGATGGAAACAATGGCA
>JAGQQQ010000565.1 GCA_020426125.1 Planctomycetaceae bacterium | reverse complement strand
AAGCATCGCGGCGTCGACATCGTTCCCAATCAACTTCCGCTCGATGACGAAGAGACCTTCGCCTTGCTTCAGCGCGGCGAAACGAAAGGGATCTTCCAGTTGGAATCGGGGGGGATGCGGGACCTGTTGACCAAGATGAAGCCGGACAAATTCGCCGACATCATCGCGACCTCTGCCCTGTATCGTCCCGGCCCTCTCGAAGGGGGGATGGTCATGACCTACGTCAACGTCAAGCACGGTCGCGAACCGGTACCAACGGTCCACCCGATCGTCGATGATGTGCTCGCGGAGACCTACGGCGTCATGGTCTACCAGGAACAGGTGATGCGGATTATGAACCGCCTGGGAGGGATTGAACTCGCCAGTTCCTACAAATGTATTAAGGCCATCTCCAAGAAAAAACATGACATTATCGCGAGCTTCCACGAACAATTCCTCGAAGGGGCCGCGACGCATGGCATGAGCCGGGAGCAGGCCCAGTCGATTTGGGATCTGATCGAGAAGTTCGCGGGATACGGCTTCAATAAGTCGCACAGTACGGCCTACGGGGCCATTGCCTATCAGACGGCCTACCTCAAGGCCCATTACCCTGAGGAGTTCATGGCCGCCCTGCTCTCCTGCGGCATGGAGTCCAGCGACCGCATCTTTGAACACTCCGATGATTGCCGTCGGCAGGGGATTGAAATTGTCCCCCCCGACGTCAACCTCTCGGACCTGGAGTTTAGTGTCATCGTCGAGCAGGAGTCCGAGAAACAGAAGAGTTCCACGGAGGAAGGGACGCCTCGCGCGAAGCGAAAGATTGCCTTCGGGTTAGGGGCGATCAAGGGACTCAGTGAAACCGCCGCGGAAGCGATCGTTCAAGAGCGTCTGGCAAACGGTCCGTACAAACACATCTTCGATCTGTGTGAACGCTCCGACCCCAAAGTCCTGACCAAAGGCAACCTCGAAATCCTGGTGAAAGCCGGGGCACTCGACAGCCTGGGCGACAACCGGGCGCAGCAGTTCGCGGTCATTGATCGAGCGGTGCAGGGGTCGGTCTCCAAGCACCGGGACAAAGCCCGCGGGCAGATGTCGCTCTTTGGCGATGGCCCCGCCGCGACCGACGACGGTGACGATGACTTGACTCTCCCGCCGATGGACGACTGGACGCACAGTCAACGTCTGGCGTATGAAAAGGAAGTCTTTGGCTTCTACCTCACGTCCCACCCGCTCACGGAATTTGCTGGCGAAGTGGAAGCCTTCGCTCAAAACACGACGAAAGAACTCCGCGACCTCGAAGATGGCAAAGAAGTCGTCCTCGGGGGGATGATCGCTTCCATCAAGAAGGCCCAAACGAAGAACCCGTCGCGAAACGGGAACAGCAAGTACGTCAACTTCGATCTCGAGGACGCGACCGGGGTCGTCCGCTGCATCATGTGGCCCGATGACTTCGCAAACGACGGCGAAAAGGTCCAACAAGACTCAATCGTCATCCTACGGGGGCGCGTCGACTCGCGAGGCCGCGAACCCAATATCATCGTCAACAAGTTATTCACCATCGAAGACGCGGAGAAGGAGTTCACCCGACAGGTGGCCCTGTTCCTGCGTCGCGGGTTCCATACCGAAGACGATATGAAACGAGCCCGCGAGATCCTCAACCGGTTTCCCGGCAAGACGCCCGTCGTCCTCGTGGTCGACACGATCGAGGAAGCGACAAACGGAACGAATGGAAACGGAAACGGCCATCACGACGGCAATGATTCGAACGGCAGCGGCCCTTCAGGGAATGCTCAGCCAAACGGGAACGGCACTGGCCGCTTGAGAGCCATTCTGTCGACATCCTTGCAGGTCTCGGCCCGTCCCGAACTCCGCCAAGAACTCCGCGACGCCCTCGGCGAAAACTGGGGCCGTTTCCAAGGGCCGAGCGGCAATTGAATAAAGTCAACCGGTGAGGAGTACGAACCCACCGAGCGATTGGCTCACGGCCAACAACTTGCAGCAAATCGTTGAAAGGGGATGGCGAGCCGCTGTTGCTTTGCCACCTCGGTAGACGGTCCTCGCCCATCCACTTAGCATGTCTGAGAATCTTCAAACTTTCAGACAGGTGGCCCCGTGACTCGATGTCTCTGGATCGTGGCGTTTGCGCTAAGCGGCTTTGTCGTCCCGTTCTCGACGGTCGACGCTCAGACTGAGGAGCGAGTTCGGGGGCGGAGCGCTCCGGAATTGGAGGCGTACGTGCGCCTGCATGGTGACCCACAGCGGGGTGCGATCCTCTTCCACAAGTCGGCAGCGGCCTGTTCTCGGTGTCACGCCTCAGGAGATGCAGTGACGCCGTTAGGCCCGGATCTTTCCAAGATTGGCCCCCAGACCACGGTCGCACATGTTGTTGAGTCGCTTCTAGAGCCATCGAAGAAGATTCGCGAGGGATATGAGACAGTCAACATCGTGACGACTGATGGCCGGTTGCTCAGCGGACTGATTGCCCGGCAGGACATGGACCAGATTGTTTTGCGAGACGCGGCCAACCTGCTCCAGGAAATCCGCGTGCCTCGCAAAGAGATCGAGGAGATTCAGAAATCCGAGACGTCCATGATGCCGCGGGGCTTGGTCGCGTCGCTCCGGGATGATCGAGAGTTCTACGACCTTGTCCGTTATGTCCAGGAGATTGCGACCGGAGGACCGACGAGAGCGAAAGAATTGCAGCCGCGTCCAGAGGAGTTGCTGATTGTCGACGACACGCAGGATCTCGACCATGCTCGAATTCTGACCTCGCTTGGCGAACGAGATTTCGAAGCGGGCCAACGGATCTTCCATGGCCACTGCGTCAATTGCCATGGCCCCGATGGCAACACACCGACTCTTGCCACCGCGAGGGCCTTTGGGGCACAAGAACTGAAATACGGAGCCGATCCTTATCGGATGTTTCTGACCGTCAGCCGAGGGGCGGGGCTGATGGCTCCGTTAACGCATCTCACCCCCAGAGAACGATATCAGGTCGTCTACTACATCCGGGAGTCGATCATGAAGGATCGTAACCCCGGATACTCGACCATCGATGACAGCTATCTGGCCGGCCTGCCCAAAGGAACGGGCCTCGGAGATCAGGAGGAGTCCGGCGACCGGGATTTCGGCCCGGTTCTGGGATCCCAACTCGGAAATCAAATCAACAATGGACTCACCTTTCGTCTGAGCGATGGCGTTTCCGTCTGTTATGACCTGCACCGGATGCAGATCGCCGCCGCCTGGCGGGGGGGCTTTCTGGAT
>JAGQQQ010000564.1 GCA_020426125.1 Planctomycetaceae bacterium | reverse complement strand
GAACGAGCCCTGTCCCAACTCGCTGGAGGAATCTCTGGTCCCATCGCCGAGTTGCGTGAACAGTTGCTGCTGCACCTCGCGGATCTGGAAGCGGGACTCGACTTCGTGGAGGAAGACATCGAGTTTGTGCACCGGGACGAATTGGCACGTCGGCTTCTGGTGGGAAAGGAGATGATTGAACGTCTTCTGCAACAGATATCGAGTCGTATGCAGTCGACTGGCCGACCTCGTGTTGTCTTGGCTGGTCTCCCGAATGCGGGCAAGAGTACGCTGTTCAACACATTGGCGGGCCGGGAAACGGCACTGGTGTCGTCGGTCCCCGGGACAACTCGTGACTACCTGCAAGTCAGCATTGACCGGGGGGGGATGACTTTCGACCTCATCGACACGGCCGGCTGGGAAGCCGCACGCGATGGCATCGAACAACTCGCCAGTGCGCTCCGCGATGACCAATATCGGCGCGCCCAACTGATCATTTGGTGTTCCGCCGCGAATTTGTCCCCAACAGAGCGGGAGGAAGACCAGGCTTATCGGGACATCGTCAGCAGCCAGAAGATTCCCTATTTGAAGGTCGTCACAAAGTCCGATCGACTTGCTGGATTGGTCGATCACCTCGAAAACGACATCTCTCTGATCTCAGCAGAGACCGGTCAGGGGATTGACGCTTTCTTGGATCGGATTGCGGAAACACTTTCTGCCAGGCCAAGCGAATCAGATATGATTGGAAGCACGGCAGCCCGTTGTCGTGAAAGCCTGAAACATGCTCTCTCGGGAATCGAGAATGCCGTGGATATGACCGCACAGGGTGCCGGAGATGAATTGATCGCGATGGAACTCCGCGACATTCTTGAACACCTCGGACGAATCGTCGGACAGGTCTACACCGACGACATCCTTGACAGAATTTTTAGCCGATTCTGTATTGGAAAGTAGCGGATCATCCGCCCGGAATCGTACCCCCTCGACAACAAGGACTGGAAGTAACAACGGAGCATTCGGTCCGATGTGTCCGAACGAAAAATGAAGTGCGGTCACCGCAGCGTCAATTTCTCCTGCTCACGGCGGTAAGGATGGGATGACCGAAATCATCCGGGGAGGAGTGAGACTCTCTGTTTCGCATGAGAAAATCGCAACGGGAGTGTCATTTAGACGGAATCGCGGGCCAATAAAGCTCTGACCGCCATATTCCTGACATAATCGATCGCCAACTTTCCCCGTTGATTCCTGATTCCAGGATCGGCATGATGATCAAGGAGGAGTCGCACAAGTACCATGCATTGTTCATGCTTTCCGGCCGTGTTGGGAGCTCCCGTGTTGGTAACGGCGCGATGGAGGGGAGTCGAACCGGTTCGTTTGTCGATGGCATTCACATCCGCGTTCTGAGCCAGGAGTTCCTTCACCGCAACGGGATTGCGAAACCGAACGGCCCGATGGAGCGGTGTGACTCCATTTTTATCCGTTTCATTCACGGAAACGCCGCAACGGATCAAGTGGCGGATGACACGAAGTTGAGACTGCGGATCCGGATCATGAGCGGAGCACGCGGCCAGCAGAGTGCCATTCAATATCGCGCCGCCACTCGTCAACTGCTTTAGGTCATCCAGTCGAAGTTCGAATGCCGCGAGTTGAACTTCGTTCATCGGGAATCAACCTCGTGGAGTCTTGGCGGACAATCCTCTATCGATGAGTCAGAATCAGATTGCGGATCTGCTGCTGGACACCTCGGTCAGAAACTCCTCGGAAAGTGAATGTCAACCGGCGGTCCGGCATTCGATATCCGCAGATCGCCACTCGTTGCGATCGATGCTGATCTTCGGAAAACAATCCTTCGATTTGTGATGAGACCCGGGACGGAAGCCCGTGCATGGCGAGAATCTTGCCCCCCTGAAGAGAGATCTCGATTTCCGGTCGTGGTCGTGTTGATCTCCAGATCGCATAAAGAATGCTCGCGCCAACACCGAGCATCGCGATGCGAAGTAACCAGCTCATAAGATCCAGCGAAAAGGGATCCATAACCCCTTCCTTCTTACTCGCGAATGGTCGCGTCCTTGCTGAACACGCCGAACGCCAAATGTCGTCGGCGGACTTCCTTGTCCTGAGATTAGAATGGAAACTCATCTTGCCGCAAGTCGACACCCATTTTCGAGACCCGATTGCAATGTTCGCCGATGTGAACTGTATTGCGGTGTCGCGGCTGGGTGGCTGGGGTCAAATCGCCGGA
>JAGQQQ010000563.1 GCA_020426125.1 Planctomycetaceae bacterium | reverse complement strand
CAATGAGCTTTCATAGAAGCCACCCTGCCGAGAATAACTCTCCGGCGATTTGCCTCCAGGTGTTTTGGAAGATCCGATGATCTGGGGACTGGTTGTCATTTTTCATCGCATTTGAACCCAATGCACATTCTTGACAACCTGCCCCCAATCACCTCATCGGATCGTCGCGAGATTTCGCTGGATTTCGGCGATCATTTTTTCGTTTTCCATCTCTCGAAAGACAGTCAACGAACGGGTCCAAAAGTTTCTCGCTTCGTTGTTTCGGCCTTGGGCAATGCAGACTTGGGCAAGGTCGTCGAGAATGTGGGCGATGCCGTATTTATGGTCGAGCTTCTCCGCGATCTGGAGTGCTTCCAGTGAGTTCGTTTCCGCCAACTCGTTTTTGCCCTGTAAACGGTAGACGATCGCCAACTCGCTGATCGCGCACATTTTGTCGCTCGGATCCCCACACCGTCTATAGAGCTTTTGCGACTCAAGCAGCAGCTCTTCCGCCCGGCCCAGATCTCCGCGGCGGCGTTCAATCTCGCCCATCATCAGGTGGTAGTGTGCGATGCCATTGTCGTTGCCGATGGCCTCGCACAACTCAAGATAGTGTCCCGCGAATTCCGCCGCGCGGTCGTAGTTGCCGCAATGGGTATTTAGCACCGAAAGGTTGATGAAGTTGCCGATCAATCCTTGGTCGTTCTCAATGTCCTCGTTGATCTTCGCGGCCTGAAGATGCAGCTCGTCAGCTTCCTCGTAACGGGCTTGCGTTTGCAGCATGATCCCCATCGAATCCAGGACATCGGCCAGCCCGGCCGCTTCCTCGAGATGGTCGTACCTCGCGAGGGCCTCATCGAAATGGAATTCCGCGTTCGCGTAGTCCCCGAGCAGGCGATAGTTCTCTCCCAGACGGTGATGCACGTCCGCTTCCGCATACGTCTGGCTATCTTCCAGATCGACCTTGCCCAGTGTTGCCATCGCCTGTTCAAGATACGCAGTGGCCGTGTGGTAGTCGCTGATCTGGACAGACGCATGCGCTGCGGTACTCAATGCCGTGAGCAAGAACTCATGAGCGTTTGCCGCCTCGAGGCACTGGATTGCGAGATCAAGTTCTCCGAGAGCGGATTCGAATTTATCCTCCGAGAGCTTGACGATGGCCAGCCCATAGTGGCCGGAGCCTTTCGTCTCCGCGTCCGGGAACTCCAACAGTTTTTGAAAGCAACGTCCCGCCTTTTTGAACTCTTGGCGGTTTAAGGCCATGTCCGCCTGTAACTCGATCGTTCGAGGATGCCCCGCGTCTGCATCCATCATACGGCTGAGGAGAGTTCGAGCCCGGTCGTCCTCCTCATTGGCAAGTGCATCTTGAGCCTGCTGGAAGAGGTTTTCCAAATCTGACATGCGTCCGCCTCTTGAAGGAGAATGCTCCACACGGTCCTGTTCAGACGGACTGAGCTTCTTCTCCGAGGAGAATTGAACGATGTGGCGTTCGAAAGTTTAGATGGCCGCGAATCCGCCTGTCTATACTCTCGTGGAAAGGCACGGGACCGCCTCTGGAGACGTCCGTAAGCGATGGCCTCGGTGAAAAACGGCAGACTTGGAGACCATCGCGACGGCTTCGATCGCTAGACAAGTTGTAGAGCATCTCGAAGGGCTTCGAGGTCGACGAGAGAACCAGGAGTTCCATCGGACTCGATTTCGACGACAAGATCATCGCCGTCGACTTCCAGGACAGTCACGGAGAACGCTCCAATTTGGATGGTTTCCCCAACGGACAATTCGATGAGCAACTCTTGCAATGTGCTACTCCGAAAGACTGCGAAGTGATGCAGATTTCAGGAACCTGAATCGAAATGGACGAGTTGGAAGGGGAGGACTATACCAATCGAAAAATGGCTCGGCTAGCTGAAAAAGTGTCTACCGTGCGGAACGATACAGTTTGACGTCAGTCGCTGGTTCGGGGAAGCAAATCGAGGCAGACGAGTGCGTCTTCACATCGCAGGAACAATAGTCCCCGTGACAGAACCGGTGCTGTCCAACTGGGGTAGTGCATTCTCGGCGCAGCACAGCGAGAGACTTCTTTCCATTCCTCCGTGCGGGCGTCGACCAACGCCAGCGTTCCTCGCTCCGCGAGAATGATGAATTTGCCATCGGCGAAGATCTTGGATCCTCGTCCGTAAAGTGGCCAGGGGATTTCTTTGCCGGACTGCTGATCAATGATCTCGCCATTCAATCCCCGAGACAAGTCATTCAAACGGTCCCAACCGGGAGTCTGCCATTTCATATCCCCAGTCTTCGCGTCGACGCACTGAAGCGTTCCTTCATTCTCATGCCGACCGCTGAATCCAAAGAAACAGCCATCGTGGTAAAGAGCCGTTGACCAGTGCGTCATCAGTTGGCGGGGATCCTTCCAAACCTCGGTGACGCCGGTTCCGTCTTCACTCACTTGCAAGAGAACGGAACCGACCCGATACGCCGCTCCCAGCAGAATCGTGTCATCCACCACGACCGGCCGCGCCGCGTTAACTGACTCGTAGGTCCGCGACATGAACCAGTAATGGAACCGTTCCGTCCCGGTCTCTGGATCCAGCGAAACCAATCCCTGACGCATGAGGCAAAGGAGGTGCCGCTGACCGTGAATGGTCGCTGCGATGGGGGACGAGTAGCTGACCACCATCTCTTCGCCAGTCCATTCGTATTCGGGTTCAGCGGTCCAGCCGGTTTCGGCTCCTGCCCAGGTCGACTTGCCGACGCTCTCCCAAAGTTTTTGTCCGGTCGATGGATCGAACGCAACAACACCTGAGTTCGGTTGCCCGCCGACCAGGACGATCAATTTGTTTCCTTCAAGAATGGGAGTTGCCCCCACGCCGAAGAAGCCATCGGGGATGGTGTACTCCTCGCGAAGTTTATGGCTCCAGACAACGGCCCCATCGTCCAGTTTCAAACAGGCGAGATAGCCTTCGGCCCCGAGGACATAGCAATGATCTTCCGTGAGGATGGGTGAACATCGGGGGCCGTTGTTGTAGCCGTAGGGGTCGACGAACTGGCTGGGGGAAGTGTGCTTCCAGAGCGATTTCCCTGTGGCGGCGTGGAAGCACTCGACGATTTCCTCATCCCCGATGCGATGGTGCAGCACCAGTTTATGCCCCCGAACCGAGGGGGCGCTATAGCCCGTCCCGACTTCCTTCTCCCAGACGATCGGCGGACCTTGCGGAGGCCACTGATCAAGCAGACCGGTTTCCGTCGAAATGTTGTCGTGAGTTGGTCCCAGAAACTGAGGCCAGTCGGTCCCGGGACGTTTCTCGAGATCGATGGAAACTTGGGACGCCGGGACTTTGGCGACTCCCGTTTCTTCCGTGGATGTCTCTTGCGCACGGCTACCCGAGCAGGCCGTGAGTGTCAACAGGAGCATGAATCCCGCGCGACGAATCGAAATCTGCTGCATCTCTCTCTCGCTAACATGTGATCCAAATCGGCCCGCTCCGCGGTTTTGGTGCGGAGCGAAGCCAAAGTGAAGCTTAGCGAGTTGAGAGCAATTCTTCTTCCTGCTCGGCGACGATGACCCGCTGAGTGATCAGGAGAAACTCCCGTCGGCCGGGGGCTTCGGGATGCGGCGGCGGTGTGACGTCGACTCCTCGGCTCCGGAGGAACTCGGGATCGAGCAAACGATTGCTCCCGGATTTCCAGAGATGGGCCTCCAAGGGAATCACCAGGGTTTCTCCATCGGCTAAAGTGAATCCCAGCGAGCGCTCCAAAGCGTCCTCTGTTTCTTCCTCTTCCGATCGGAAGCAACAAACGGTGTTCAATGTTCTGCGATCCTCGGAGACGGTGGTTCGCAGCGTGATTCCCTTCAACTCGCCGATGGGGAACACGGTGTGGAGGTCCGCCGACTGACCGTCGAATGTCGTCAATTTGGGAGCGAACAGGATGTTGGCGTGTGTATCGCTTTGCAGGCGGTCCATCAGCAGCCGCATCTGGTCTTCGGAATACGGTTGCGTGGGGCGAAACCGTTCCCAGAATTTGTCGTTGCGAATTCGGACGATGCGAAACTCCGTCGTCACCTGAATGTCCTGAAGACCACGAATGCCATTCAACAGTCGTTCGATTTTCTGGTGATTCTCTTCCGTCTGACGGATGACAAGACTCAATGTTTTCTCAGCGGGAATCAGAGACCCTCCGTGTTTTTTGTCCTGCCAGCTCTCTGGATCGATCTGGTTCTGGATCAATTGAATCAGAGAGTCGTAGTGAGGTTCATTGTCCGTTGAACCGGGAGTTGGAACAACGAGATCCGCCACGGCATAGACTTTGACAATTAGAGGGGGAACTGGAGCGGCGGCTTTGAGGTTCTCCGGTTCATCTCCGCAGAGCGTGGCCGGGAGACAGAGAAAGATGGCGATCAGCCATCGACAGGCATTCGGGGAACTGACCATAATCGCGTCCATTCTGAGAGAGTCGGGCTCCATCCTTGTTGTCGAATCCTACGTTCCCCTGCGAAAATTCCGCCAGAGCAATCTTGTCCCGCCCATGACCGCCGAATTTTCCGTCGCGTTCCCACGTACGTCAAAAATCATTCACGAAGGCATTTCCCTGCGATGGCACCTGGGGATGCAATTGTATGTGTCGCAAGGCGGGCAGCCGCTGGCGGATGTCGCTATCGGTCAGAATTACGAAGGGGATCCGTTGCGGACGGACCACCTCATGCTCTGGATGAGTTCTGGCAAGCCGCTGACCGCCGCCGCGATTTTGCAATTGGTAGACCAGGGAGAACTGTCGTTGAACCAACCGGTGCGTGACTGGATCCCCGAATTCGCGGGGGGAAGTAAGGGGAGCGTGACCGTCAAACACATCCTGACGCATACCGTTGGACTGCGACCGATCAACTCCGGCTGGCCGCATCTCGAGTGGGGTGAGATTCTGAATACGATCTCAGCCGCACCGATTCGAGAAGGGTGGCAACTGGGACTCAAAGCCGGGTATGACCCGAACCGAACGTGGTTTGTTTTGGGAGAGATCCTCCGCCGGGCGTATTCGCTGCCCGTTGATCAGGTGCTGCGGGAGCAGGTGCTGGAACCCTTGCGGATGCGACAGAGTTGGTTGGCCATCCCCGAGCATTTGCAGGCCCCGTACCGGGATCAGATCGGGGTCATGCATGAACTCAAGGATGGCGAGTTACTTCCCACCAAAGGACATGAAGACCAGATTCTGTCCCGTCCGTCTCCGGGCAGCAGCATGCGCGGACCGGCGAGAGAAATGGGCCTGTTCTACGAGATGCTCCTGCGAGAAGGAAAACTGCCGGATGGAACGTCGTTTCTCAGCCCGGAAACCGTTCTGCAAATGACAGCCCGCCAACGGGAAGGAATCTTCGATCAGACCTTTCAGCACACGCTCGACTTCGGACTCGGGCTGATCATCAATTCGCGAAGATACGGCCAAGAGACGGTCCCCTACGGCTTCGGCGATTCTGCCGGAGAGAACGCATTTGGACACGGCGGCGCCCAGTCCTCGATTGGCTTCGCGGATCCCGAGCATCAGTTGGTCGTAGTTGCCATCGCCAATGGTTGCCCGGGAGAGCCGGCCCATCAACAGCGGAACCGGCGGATCAACAATGCGATTTATGAGGATCTGGGAATTGCCTGAGTCTCAGTTCGAAACCATGTCTGTGGCGAGACCGGGAAACTTTTCTATGATTCGCCGAGTCTCATCGGACAACATCACTTTCTTGGCGATTCGCCCGTCAATTCCTCGCAGCCCGTTGGGCTTGCGGCTAAACGGGCGGCAAGAGTAGTCCTGTCCAACAAAGATCACCTCTCTCTCACAATAGAACTCCGCTGGTGTTGTCGCTGTCTCAAACTCTTCCGTTCCCGCTGTTCGTGCTGTTGTTGGCAGTTGCGACGGGATTTTTGACGGCACTCGGAACTCGCCGATCACTCCGAGATTGTGAACTGCCTGTTGGGAGGTCGCCGATTTGGTTTGGACTGGCAGGGATGGGAGTCGCCGGCCTGTTTGCGTTTTGCGTGCTTCAATGGGGAACGTTGTCCACTCCGGAAGTCGTGCCGCAACCGTGGATACGTCCCTGGCAAGTGGCATGGCATCTCTCACTGATGTCACTGTTACTGATGATCACGGCCACCGATCTCAAAGGCTATTTCATCGTGGAATGGAATTGCTGGCTGGGGCTGGGCATCGGGTTGTTGGGGGCGACGGTTTCCGGGGACTTCCAGTTGGCACATGTGTGGATCGACTGGAATGCGGAGATCCCGCAGATTCAAGGACCAGACTATCCCGATTGGATCGCTAAGTACCGACACCTCCACGGCTTCGTTTGGAGCATGACGGGGGCGTTGGCCGGTGGCGTGTTGACGGCGTTCGTCCGTTGGCTCGCGGGGTTTGTGCTGGGAAAGCCCGCCTTGGGAAGCGGCGATGTGTTGCTCATGATCATGGTCGGCAGCTACCTCGGTTGGCAGCCGACAGTGATCGCCCTGTTACTCGCGCCGGTCCTTGGGCTCCTTGTCGGGGGAGTTTTCAAGGTCCTCGGCTCACAAGCTCCCCTGCCGTTTGGCCCCTTTCTGGCGTTGGCCAGTGCATTCGTGTTGACCTTTTGGAGCCCGATCTGGATGGCCGAGCTTTCGTTTTCTATGACGGGTTCAACAGATCGCGCCAGCACGTTCGCCGTTCGCCGGTTTTTTGGAGACCCGGTCGCGTTAATTCTGGTGGCCGGAATCGCGACGGGGTTGCTCGTGTTTCTCTTGGGGC
>JAGQQQ010000562.1 GCA_020426125.1 Planctomycetaceae bacterium | reverse complement strand
CATCTTTGCTTCTTCTCGGGAAAAGGAAACCGCTGCGAATCTGGAGATCCTGGGGAGCGAATTCGACGAGGTGATTCTCACGCGATTTCTCCACAATCCCCGTTCCATGCCGGAGTTGGAGCTGACGGAGTTGGCCGATCGAAAGCTGGCTTGTCAATGGACTTGGCGTGACACACCACAACAGGCATTGGGCCACGCCCAAACCCTCGCGAGTGTTGATGACCTCATCTGTGCCACAGGGTCGTTCTTCCTCGCGGCGGAAGTCAAGGAACTCCTAACGAACCAGTTTGCCGTTGCCGCATCCAAGGATTCGTGAGCCGGGCCGCGGACATCCCGTCAAAACGGCGGAAACAACCGGCGAAAACCATGAAACAGGACGATGGCAAGAAAGAACAGATTTCTAACAATCTGGCCAGGAAAATGAAGTCGACTTTGAATGTTTTCTCTTGAGATCGTTGTCTCGATCGCGAGGTTCGCGAGATCATGAAGGCTCGACACAGACACGGGCCAGTCTCGGAGCCCCTGTTGCCAATCGGCCGGGATGCCTTGAGGGCCGACGGAAGCTCCCACGATTCCTCCGACAATTGCCGCCGTCGTGTCGGCGTCTCCTCCGCATCGAATCACCTCGCGAATCGCCTCACGAAAGTTGCGTTGATTCCGAAGCCAACAGTGAATCGTGACCGGGACCGTTTGATAGACATATCCAGAAACGCCACGTCGCGAGCAGATCCGCGAGCTGAATTCGGCGGTGGATCCGAATTCCATCAAAGACGAGATGGTACACTCCATCAAACTCAAAAATTCGTCGGCTGAATCGTTCGCCAGTTCGCCTTTCACCAAGTCCAGGTATTCGTTTGGGGCCACGTACTCGCTCCGACTGGCGAGATAGGCCGCGAGCGCGATGGCGTGGGCTCCCCAGTTCGCCTTGGGATCGGTATGTGTCAACGTCGTACTGGCATCAACAAACGGGCGAATCTCTTCCAAGGGAAGCATCACCCCCAAAATGGCCGCACGCATCGCGGGCCCATTGCCTGCGGAGTAGACCCCGCTTCGAGTCGGCGGGACTCCGAGCAGAAGTTTGAATACGGCGCGGGCCGTCGCCAGACCGGTTCCGGCTGGCAACGACAGAAGCCACCACCGAAGGCGTCGGGCGAACCGCCGCTGAAACTCAGCCGGATTGCCGTTCGATTCGAGGAGGCTTCGCAGGACGAGGCAAGTATGTTCCGTGTCATCGGAGACCATTCCCCGTCCCAAAAGAAATCGATGACTATCCGGCGGACCAAGCATTCTCACCCCCCTTGCGGGGGACAGCCCTTCATACGGGAGTCCGAGCGAGTCGCCGATGGCCGTCCCCAACAGTCAACCCGCGATCGACTCACGGCGGGTAACAGAGGTTTCCGGGGTTGCGGACATGTGTCGGATTACGATGAGAACCCATCGAGATGATGGAAGATTCGGGAGGCATTTTTTTCCAGAGATCCAAGAGGTTGAAAGAAAAGTGCAATTTCAAGAGATTGTCAGTCGACAGTCCGAGTTCCACTGGACGAACCCCGTTAGATTCCGGGAGCTTTCCTTGAACGCCGCTGCTGACGACAAGCCTCGAGAGTTTGTCAATCACTTTCTGAACGCATTGAGACAGCAAAGGGAGTCCTCCCCGGAGGAGTTTCGTTGGGCGGATTTTCCGCCTGTTCAAGACCTGTCCATTTCCGAGCGGTTGAAGGTCCTGGAAACCATCCCTGCCGATCAGATTCCGAAGTTTGGACCGTCATTGACTTCGATCGCGTTGCCAGACGACTCGCCAAAACTGGAACCGCTATTCGCGGCTCGGAGGCGATTGATTGATGAGATTTTGCAGAACTCAGGAGCAAGACTGACGCTGCGTGATGCCGTCTTGAATCCCCAAACGGTCCGAGATTCCGAGGACCTCAACGGAGAACTCCGTCGGCGAACTGGCATCTTGGAACACGGTAGCCTTGGTCAGTTTCGCGAGTTGCTGTTGTCGGTTTCGATTGATTCTCGGATCTACCAGAGACTTCTTAAACGGGAACTCAATGACAACGAAGGCAAACGCGATGCGTATCTGCGGCGGCTGACGGAGCTTCAGGTCGCGCGGCATGAACTGGTGACCGAATACTTCTCCGCGATTCTGGTCCTCTCGCTCGAATTCTATTTCCGAGTCCCTCGGCCTGAGATTCTTCTCAGTGGCTTCTTAGGGTTCTGTGGTGCCCTCGAACGGTACGACCGGACGTTTCCCTATCCCTTTCAGAAGTATGCTCCGTTCTGGATCCGGCAGCGGGCTGTGAACGCGACACTCGGCATTCGTGGTCTCACGGCGGAAGAGATCCGTCTCTTTCATGAAATGCGGGAACACCGGAAAGCGGCCAACAATCCGAAGATGACCGTCGAAGAAATGGCCCAACACGTAGGTCTCGAAGAAGACCACCTGACTCAAATTGTCCGAAAAGCGTCACGCCAGGAACTTCATCACTTTTCCATTCCTTGTCATCCACTGACTCCCGAAATTGTCGGGGTGCCTGTTGAGCCGCTCCCACAGGGCTGGATGATTGAAACGGATATCAGCCACGTCTGGTGCCTTTAAC
This sequence comes from Planctomycetaceae bacterium, assembly GCA_020426125.1. Classification (GTDB taxonomy): domain Bacteria; phylum Planctomycetota; class Planctomycetia; order Planctomycetales; family Planctomycetaceae; genus HKST-UBA70. The sequence continues at coordinate 4,361 of JAGQQQ010000562.1, read as the reverse complement.
GAATTCCCCTTCCAGAGATACCGTTTGAGACGATCTATCCATTGATCCAACGAGTCCCAACCCAAGTAGCCGTAGTGACTGGTTCGACCGATCACTGCCGTCGTTTTCCGACAGGTCTTTCCTGCACAGGGCATCCTTCAAGTCTGGCGGCCGTAGCGGGAAATTCAATGAGTTTTGCCCATCCTGCCGTGCTGAACCTTCAAGTTTCCATCTTCCGTCACGCGAATCCCCTAAAACGGTGCCCACCATAAGTTGGATGTCGGACGGGTGAGATCCACGCCCGGATTGTCCCGCAACTCTGGCACGCGACCTGGTTGAGTGGGACCCCCTTCGCTCTCGCTGTTCCCCCCCAATAAGACGCTACGATCCGAACCGGAGTGTGTGTTCCCGCTCCAATGAAAGATGAAAACTCTTAATACGAGAGATTCCTCGCATGCGCATCAGCCTCCTTCCGTTGCTGCGATTCTCCACTGCGTTCCTTGTCAGTTCGGAATTCGCGGACAACGGCAGTCTGAGTGATCGCCGGCCTCCATGCTTGCATTGCGAGTCAGGGCCAGCATGCCGAATGTTGGCTCAACGCGGAATCATGAGCGCAGCCGTCAATCATTTGACAATCAGGGATTCTGTTTGTGACCTTCTTTCGACCCACCTGTTGAGCCAGAGTGGAGGCTCGGTTTCGCAAGGGCTGGGTCGTACCCTCAACTCGTGTTCGAGCGGACGTCGCGGGGGAACTTGGATTTGGGGTTGGCTTTTCAGACGTCACCCATTGACTTTCTTTTGCATTCAAAGAGGTCGGCAGCCTATCCAGTGCTCCAGGCCCAATAGAACGTTAGCCGGAGTTGGCAGACCTCAGTTCGGCGGTGGAGACTCCGTCGAGGATAGGCTTTGCTGGCCCCCCAAGACCTTGTCATTTCCGCATTGCTTTGACCGTGGGCCGCCACCCGCGGCCGGGGTTCTTCCCCCTCTCCGGCGTTGGAATGTTCAACGCCCATCGAACATCGGCAAAGAGGAATGATATCCGGAAGAGTACGAGATCCCCCCTGAAGTCAATGATGTTCCTCAAGAGCGGGGAACTGATAGGGAAGAGAAAAACAGAGCATCGAAGCGGACGTGTCATAACGAGGCAGTTCTCATTGCCTGTCAACGACCCACGATTGGCTTTCCAGAAGACGATCCCCCTCAAGGGATAAGGCATATCCGAGAACGCGACCAGGCTTTCCGGGTCACTCCTTAGCCATTCAGATTTGCGAATCGGCCGAGCAACTCGAACTCCTTTTCCGCTGATCGTCCCACAGATCGAGGCGGTTGCGACACAAGCTCGATCAGAAATTCGAGAAAGGATTCGAATCGGGGGAAATCGATGTCCTGTTCTCCCTTGAACCGGTAGTAGACGGTGCGGCGGCGGAGGTGGAAGTAGTAGCCGTCTCCCGCGACATCAGTGAGCAGTGGAAGTGAGGAAAACGTCTGGGGCGCGAGTGCGACAAGAATCAGAGCGTTCAAAGGAGCTTCAATGAAGGACCGCCGCAGGATCTGCAGTTCTGTACGTGCTTCGGAGTAGCTGGCAAAGTGATAACTTCCGAGGAGCGTTACTTGAGAGTCGCGAGACTGACCATCTCGCCAACGGTACCAATGCTTGATCTGTCCGGGTTCTTTCCAGGGGATCACTCTCCCCGGTTGCAGCGTCGCGTACAGCTTCGGCTGATTCTCCGCCAATGCGGCGTCCAAGCGTTGAAACAATTCTTCCATCGCGAGATGGTGGCCTCTTTAACGGGATGTGCGGGTTACCCGCGACGCGGACTGGTCTTTTCGATCGCGGAACCACGCGACAGGTGGATTGACTCTTTCAACGGCGGCTTGGAATGTTCCGGCGGTTTTTCCCCGGCCGCTCGTGCGAGGCGATCTGGACTGAGAATGACGACCTTCTGGCGTCCGGTTTTGAGAAGTCCTTCAGACTGAAACTCTCCGAGGAGGAGTGTCACCGACTCGCGTGTCACTCCGATTAGACTGGCGAGGTCCTGATGGGACAGACGGATATCAATCAGGACTCCCCCGTCGGACGGGCGGCCATATTGCTGCATCAAGTCATAAAGCAAGGCGAGGAGCCGCTCGCGGTTGGAATGGAATAAGAGATTTCTGAGCCGACGTTCGAGCCGCTGCCTTCGCCAGCCGATTAACCGGGTGATCGCCAGAGACAGGGCGCCGTTGCGTTCCATCACATCCGAAAGGATCGACGAGGGGATGGACACGATCGTCGAGTTCAATGCCGCTTCGGCAAAGTGGTCGTGCCGATCGATCCCCGCGACCGCGAGTTCGCCGAAGAGGTCTCCCGGTTCGAAGAATCCCAGGATGGCCTGTTTGCCGTCGCTGGTGATCGAGATCAGGCGGACCCGCCCTTCGACGACGACATACACCCAATCGGCCGCGTCGTCTGGCAAATAGATTGTCGAATTCCGGGGAAACTTGCGTTGCCGCGCATGGCGTTCCAGTTCGCCCAACTCATCCGTAGTGAGTTTTTCGAAGAGTGGAGATTTCTGAATGGACCACAGACGTTCGGCCATGCGTCTCTGCTTGCCAGTGGCGCAGCGAAGGAAGTCTTTGGGGAACAATTCCCGAGAGAATGTTGTACGGCTCTCCCTTACGAAACGTCAATCTCGGCTTTGAAATCGTAGCGAGAGCCTGAGAGAATTCTCATGGGAACTCGATGAGGAAATGTGGAGTTCCGAGATCGGTTTCTGGTTCGGCGATTGGTCTTTTTGCTTGGGACAACGCATGTCACGAGACGAAGATTTGGCATTGGTTCGAGAATACACCTCCTCGGAAAGCCTGGTGCGGCACATGCTGGCCGTGGAAGCGGCAATGCGGGCGTATGCTCGGAAATGGGGAGAAGACGAAGAGAAGTGGGGCCGGGTCGGCCTGTTGCACGACTTTGACTATGAGCGTTGGCCCGATCCGCCCGACCATCCGCTTCAGGGAGCCGAGATCCTCCGCGAGCGGGGATATCCCGAGGAGGTCATTTATGCCATTAAGTCTCATGCCGACTATCTGGAGGACTGTCCTCGCGTGTCACGGCTCGACAAGGCGCTGTACGCCTGTGACGAATTGTGTGGCTTTATCACCGCGTGTGCCCTGGTTCGCCCCGGTCGGCTGGAAGGGCTGGCCGCAAAGAGCGTTCGGAAGAAGATGAAGCAGGCGTCGTTCGCGGCGGCGGTGAAGCGGGAGGACATCGTCAGCGGAGCGGAGGATCTGGGAGTCGAGCTGAACGAGCACATCGATTTCTGCATTCAGGCGTTGCAGCCAATCGCCGAGGAATTGGGTTTGGAACCGGATTCGGGTGACGAATGACGGCCCAAAAGAACTCCCTTTTTTCCAGAGATTTTGAGCGGTCCGACGTAGGACACGTTCAGTCGCGACCTCGTTGATGTATGCGACACCGCACTAGCGGGCGGGTGTCGAGCGGAATACAATCCGTTCGACCATCGTCTTTGGGGACAAAACACTGATGCGTGATCCGCGAATCCAACTCAAAAATCCGATTCTGGCCGGAGTGCTGGCATGGCTCCTCCCTGGTGCCGGACACTTCTATCAGCAGCGATATTTTAAGGCGGGAGTCTATTTCGTCTGTATTTTGGGACTGTTTCTCACCGGCATGGCGATGGCGGAATGGAAGGCCGTTCAACCGCCGCCGAAAGCGGGACCGGGCAAAACAAAGCTGAAGATGGCCAAGTACGGGGCTCAACTCGCCGTGGGCCTTCCTGCGATGTACGGACTCATTCAACGAGAACGGTACTCGTCCAAAGACAACCAATTGGTTCAGCAAATCGACGAGACGATCGTTGCTCCCTTTGAGGGTCGGACACAATTTCACGACGACGATGGCGTCTACGAAGGAGATCTCGCCGGGGAAATCACTTTGAAGCCAGTCGATCTCGAGTTCGGCGGACAGGCCATTTCCGGACAGTTCGAGGGAACGCTGAACGACGAGCCGATCACGCTGCAACTCTCCACGAATGTCGAATTGGACCGACCAATTGAGGCGGACGATCGGCGATCCATCTGGGCGGGTTTGGTTCGGGAGAAAAACGGCCAACAGATTCAGATGGGGCACTTGCAGGGATCGATCCCGCGGGGATTCTTAGACTGGTTTCAAGTTCCCGTCGATGATCAAGAAGAGCAGGAATTGCATCGCCGTCTGGGAAAAAAGCACGAAGTGGCGATGGTCTTCACCTGGATCGCAGGCTTGTTGAATATCCTCGCGATTTGGGACGCCGTCGAAGGACCAGCCTTCGGCTATGGAGATGAGCACAAGAACGAAGACGAAGCTGCCGCTGAAGATGCTGCGGTCGCATAGTGGGAAACCGTCC
>JAGQQQ010000561.1 GCA_020426125.1 Planctomycetaceae bacterium | reverse complement strand
TGGGGGGCATTGCCTTGTTTGAGGGAGGCATTGCCGAAATGCAGACCGGCGAGGGAAAGACATTCACCGCGGCAATCCCGGCATTCGTCTTCTCGTTGTACGGCCAAGGCGTCCACCTCGCGACGACGAACCGGTATCTCGCCCAACGTGACCAAGCGGAACTGGCTCCAGCATTGGCGTTACTCGGGACCACCTCGGCCTGTTTGCCGGAACAGCACGATTCCGAAGCCAAACTCCAGGCATATCGCTGTGACGTGACATTTGGAACCGGATATGACTTCGGATTTGATTATCTCAGGGACCAACTGGCCAAGCGTCCTCGGCCAGAACCGCTGGGGAGTCAAGTTCTGCAGCGCCTCGGCGATTTCCGAGGCGAGACCATCCAGATCCCCCTCCAACGTCCAGCGGCATTTGCGATCGTTGACGAAGCGGACAGCGTGTTGATTGATGAAGCGATGATGCCGCTGATCCTCAGTCATGGAAAGGGAGCCGTCCCCGATATTGAATTGTTGCAACTCGCGGAGGAAACGGCATCCCGGCTCTGCCACGCGAACGAAGTGGAGATTCGATATCCGGACAAGGCGATCGAATTCTCCGAACAAGGGGTCGAACGGATCCACGAGTCGCTCTCCTGCAAACGCCGATTGCCGCTAATTCGGCCCTGGATCGCATATGTGGAAAACGCTCTGCGAGCGGAGCACCTTCTGCGGCGGGATGCTGACTATGTCGTACGAAACGGCGCGGTTCAGATTGTGGACCAGCAGACAGGCCGGATTCACCCTGAGAGAACCTGGCGCGATGGACTGCATCAGGCGGTGGAATTCAAAGAGAGATGCCGGGGGGAACACGTGGACGTCACTCCCGAACGGCGATCCGATGCGCGGGTCACAAGACAAACTTTTTTTCGCCGCTACCCAAGACTTGCGGGAATGACCGGAACCACGATCGGCGTCCAGCACGAGTTCCGGACGTTCTACGGTTTAAGGACGACGGCCATACCGACTCATCGCCCTTGTCGGCGAGAAACTCTGCCCACCCGTTTCTTCGCCGATGACTTTCATCGCGATCAAGCGATTGTTTCGGAAGTACAAACGATGCGGCATCAAGACCGCCCCACCTTGATTGGAACCCAGACGATCGCCCAGAGTCTGACCCTTGCCAGGTTTCTTGATCAGGAGAGAGTTCCCCACCAGGTCCTGAACGGCGTGCAGGATGCCGACGAGGCGAAAATCATTGCTCAGGCTGGAACATCTGGACGGGTTACGATCTCAACCAACATGGCGGGCCGGGGAACGGATATCTGTTTGGAACGCTCGTCTTCGTCGGCTGGCGGATTGCATGTGATTGGGGTCGGACATCATGAAGCGCGAAGAGTGGATCGGCAACTGGCTGGTCGAGCTGGAAGACAGGGAGATCCTGGGTCCTGCCGGTTCTTTGTGTCGGCGGACGATGAACTTTTTCGGCTGTCCACCACCTCTCTTCCGGAGCAGATTCGAAAGACATCAATCGAAGGCGAGTCCCGATGGGACTTTTGCCATCTGATCGACCGGCTGCAGTGTCAACTCGAAGACCGGCGATTCGAACAACGTCGGCAGATGCTCCGCCGCGAAGACTGGCTCGATGGCGTTTTGAAAACGTTGGCGGCAACATCTTAAAGGAACACATGTCCATGACGATTCGAGTTTCCCTCATCTGCTTTTTGATGACATTTGTGTCCTCCATCCGGGCCGACGGGATCACGCTTCGTTACGAGGCCTTCACCGAACCCTATCGCACAATCGACGTCGCGGCCGCCGAGCCGGGCAGAATTGCCCAGGTCCATATTCGCCGGGGCAGCCGTGTTCGAGAAGGAGATTTGCTTGTCGAACTCGATTCATCGGTTCTCGAGGCTTCGCAAAAGGCCGCGGCCAGGCGCGTGGCCAACACGGCTCGCCTGGAAGCGTTGAAAGTGGACCATCAACTCAAACAGCGGCGGTATGAAACCTTATTGGCTCTAAGCCGGGAAGGAGCCGGCACCGCCGAGGAATTGTTGACATCCGAATCCGAGGCACGGATCGCGGAATTACAGATCGAGGCGGCCCGGGAGGAACTTGAACAGGCTCAACTGGAACTTGCGGAGATTGAGGCGCGAATCGAACAACGCCGAATCCGCGCCTATTTCGATGGAATCGTCACCGAAGTTCGCAAGGACCCAGGGGAATTCGTCTCTGCCGTTGAGCCGGAAGTGGCCACGATCGTGGATCTCAGCAGACTCCGCATCACATTTTATCTCCCGACTTCCCGTGTGGAGCCGCTCGAGGAGGGGCAAGGATGCAAGCTAACCCTCGTCGATGGAAGCCGCGGCTTCGCGGGCACTGTCGAATACGTTGGCCCACTGACTCAAGCCGACAGTGGCCGGGTCCGAGTCGACATCGTCATTGAGAATGGCAACCAGGATCTTCGGAGCGGCATGCGATGTCTTCTGATTGACGACCGTCCCCATCAACTGACGAATCGCGTGAATTGATGTTCCGTCGAACCTGGAATGGCCCCTAGTCCGAAGACCCCCAACGCGCGGACTCACTGGCCGAATGTCGTTCCATGGGGAGTTCCGAGTGTTCCCGACCTACGGTTCTTCATCCCGGCTGATCCACACGCCCTTGAAATGAGATCGTAAGCATGACTTCATCTCCTCCCATTCGCTCTGCCATCGATGTGCGCGAAAAACCGTCATTCCCAAGCCGGGACGCTAAAGCGCCCCTCGCAACCGGGAGGGCCTGGGTCTGCTTTCTCCAGGAATTACACGATTTGGCCGATCGAGCCATCGATCCTCAACAGTGCCGTGGTTCGCTTATCGATGTCCTGATTCGTGGACAGAAGTTGTTGGGAGCGGCCTGGTTCAACACAGGCGGGGAATCGCCGAGATTGCTCGTGGATCGACTGGCAACTCCCGCTCTGGAGATCGCGACGGTTCGCCCCTGGTTGGAATCGCAACTCGCGTCACTCGCGGGAAACGAGTCGTCGGTAACGATCTCGGAGTGTCCACATGTGAGGCAGTTGTCCGCGATTTTCGTTCCGGTCGACCCGTTTGCGGACGGGACGGAAGTTCTCGTTGCGCTGGTCGTCAACGGAAAACCATCTGTCGGGATCGAGGCTGTGTTCAGCGCGCAAGCGTTGGGACAAGAATGGAACCGGTGGGTCGCCCGGCGTCTGACTCAAATCCGAACCTCACAGCTTCAGGAAACGGCCGCCGTCCTCGAACTCGTCCAGCGACTCGATGCCTGCCCCACGCTTCGTGAGGCATCACAAACACTCTGTGATTCGTTCGTCGAGTCGTTGCGGTGTCAGTTCGTTGCCGTGGGATTGACAAAAGAGGGGTCCGCGATTTCGAGATTGGTCGCCATTTCCGGATTGAGTGATTTTGACACCCGGTCCCCTCAAGTACGGATTCTGGAATCGGCTCTCAATGATTCGGGGGAAAGAAATGCGATCTCTCAATTTCCAACCCTCGATGGATCATCGGGAAATCCACTGGCTCTGAAACGACTTTCGGAAGTGATGGGGGTGGAAGCGATTCTGGCGATCTCGTTTTGGGACAGAGACACGAGGATCGGAAGTCTCGTTTGTGGGGGAGCGGCGACGGATCTCTTTTTGGGCTCCATCGAGCGTTTGCTCCGCGTTGCGGCTCCTTCGATCGCGACTTCGCTGCGAAGTGTCGCTCGCGGAGAGGGGCGTCCCTGGCGACAAAACTCTTCGGATTCCCGCCGTCGGAGAATGCTGGCTCAGGGGGCGATTGCATCGGGCGTGACACTTCTCCTCGCGGGAATCTTGATGCTGCCCATGTCCTATCGCCTGAGTTGCCATTGCGAGGTGGAGCCGACAACGCGGCGCGTCAGTCTGGCTCCTTACGACGGGCTCCTGGAAACGACCTTTGCCGAACCCGGAGACTTGGTTCGGGAAGGGGAGTTGCTGGCGCGGATGGAAACTCGCGACATTGAATGGGAACTCGCCGGAATTGAGGCCGAAAAACAACGCGCCGCAAAGGAACGCGACACTCATTCCGCCGGGCATGAAGTCGCGAAGTCCATTCTTTCGGAATTGGAACTTCAGAGACTTCAGACCCGGGAGGCCCTACTGAAATTCCAATTGGAGAACATGGAAATTCGCAGCCCCATCGATGGCGTCATTTTGACGGGGAGTCTCGACCGGCGCGAACATTCTCCCGTGACCATTGGTCAAGCGCTTTATGAGATTTCCCCTCTGGAGTCCGTCCGGATCGAAGTGGCGATTCCGGCCGCGGAGATTCCCCATGTGCGAACGGGAATGTCCGTTTCCATTCTGATCGATGGTCAGCCGGAGACTCCGCTACGGGGAACCGTTCAACGGATCAGTCCCCTGTCCGAGATTCGCAATGATCGGAATGTCTTCGTCGCGGAAGTCACCATCGTCAACACCGAGGACCGATTACGGCCAGGAATGGAGGGAACCGCAAAAATCACCTCGGACCCACACCCCATCGCCTGGAATCTGTTTCATCGTCCCTGGGAGGTCCTGAAGACGACATTCTGGTTTTGAATCCTGCCAAAGTATGCGGAAGTTTCCGGCGATTCCTCGAAAAACGCGAAGCGATCGCCAGGAAGTCAAACGGCTCGAAATGCCTCATCGGATCCTTTCATCGCCTCGATCTCGAAACGGCGGCACCATCTCGCCGCAGTTTCCTGAAGACTGCAAACTCATATGATGTTTGAAGACGTGTCTCACAGTGCGTATCAAGTCGGCAGCCTCGTGCTCCAATTACGGGACGATGTGAACTACTTCGTACGGGAAACCGCGGGCACCCGTGTCTGGGTGGTCGAGGATCCCCGCACGTCTCGTTACCATCAAATTGGAGAAGCCGAGTATACGTTTCTGACGATGCTTGATGGGAAAACGACCCTCGCCAGCGCACTGGGGCAAGCGGCCTCCGTACTCAGAGACCAAGCCTTGACTTTGGAGGAGGCGGCGACCTTTGGGCAGTGGCTTGTTCACTCGGGGCTCGCGTCGACATTCGAGTCGCGATCGATCGAAAGAACGCGACAAGATGCGGAAGATTCTCGGTGGAGGCGATCTGCTGTTCGAGGCGTAGGGCCGATCTCTCAGAAGATTCCGCTCATCAATCCGGACGCCGTTTTCCGAATTCTGAGCGATCGATTAGGGTTCCTCATCAGCTGGCCGGCGTTGTTGACCTGGTGTGCCGTTGTCGCCATGGGAGTGGGAACGACCCTTGGGAATCTTGACGGACTCAGGCAGTCCGGCGATCAGGTCATCGCACCAGGAAACTGGTTCTGGTTTCTGATGAGTTGGCTGGGACTTCGGTTGATCCATGAATCCGCCCACGGGATTGCTTGCCGTCGCTTTGGCGGGAACGTCCGTGAAGCGGGGATCCTGTTCATTCTGTTTGTTCCGCTCCCCTACGTCGATGTGACCTCGGCATGGAGCTTTTCCCGGCGCCGTCACCGAATTCTCGTGTCCGCCGCAGGAATGGCCGCGGAAGTGTTTGTGGCGGCCCTGAGTGCGATCGTCTGGGCGCAATCAGAACCCGGAATTTTGCGTCAACAGGCCTTCAATCTAATGCTGGCCGGTTCGGCGACCACCGTCTTGTTCAACGCCAATCCGTTGATGCGATTCGATGGATACTACTTGCTGATTGACCTCCTCGATCTCCCCAATCTGGCGACGCGCAGTCAACAATGGCTGCGTTCTGTTGGGAGGTGGGTGTTTTTTGGATTTCGAGATTCGCCGCCGGATCCGTCCCATCCTCATCGATGGCTCATTCCGCTATACGCGATCGCCGCCGCTGTCTGGCGCGTCCTGATTTGCGTCGGCCTCATTCTCGCTGCGGACTCGCTGTTTTACGGTGCTGGAATCGTGCTCGCGGGGCTCGCGGGGATTGCGTGGGGGGGAATCCCTTTGGCTCGACTCGTCCGGGAAGTTACGTTCGGAACTCGGCAAAGTTGGAAGACCCGGCTCCGGTTCCTGGCAACCACGACCGGCATCCTCACCCTGATGTTCACTCTCGGCCTGATGCTGACCTTCCCCGAGAGGAGTTTGGTGCCCGCCGTGGTGGGATACTATCCCCTGATCGAGGTTCGGACTTCCACGCAGGGGTTCGTCACAGATGTCCTTGTCAATCCGGGCGATCAGGTCGATGCTGGAGAGATTCTGCTGACACTGAATGACCCAGAGTTGAAATCCAGGATCATGGAATTGCGTCTGGAGATCCAGAAGTCCCAGATTCGATCCGACATGTTGCTGAACGACGGGCTGATATCCGCATGGCAGGCCGAACAGGAGCGAGAGGCCGCCCAGACCGAGCGTCTTCGTCAGTTATTGGAGCGAGAACGGGGATTGGCCATTCGGGCTCCTATCTCAGGAACCATCTTGACCCCCAATCTACCGGAGCGACGTGGACGTTTTCTACAAGCCGGCGAACTGACCGTGACACTGGGGGGGCAGCAGGATCTACGGATCCTGGCCTATGCCGATCAACGGGAGCGGGACCAACTCCAATCGAATCTTGAGACCCCAGTGGAGATTCATATTGATGGTGGGGCCGACTGGACCTCCAACGTCAAACTGTTGCAGATCTCGGATCGGGCGCAGCGAATTCTCCATGCTCCTCCTTTGGGAGCGCAAAATGGCGGTCCCCTTCCGGTTCGAATGACTCGGGGGAAAGACCAGGCCGGCTCGAACCAGTCCGACTATGAGCTGCTAGAACCGAGATACCTCGCACAATTTCAGATTCCCGACGAATGTCGAAGAACGCTACGCACAGGACAGACGGCCTATCTGCTCCTGTCCAATTCAGACACTCCGTTAGGAACCCAGCTCTGGCAACAAGGACAGGAATGGTGGAGCCATCGACAAGCCGCATTGCTTGCCGAGTGGCGCCGTTAGAACTTCAAGTTTCCTCCCATGTCCGAATCGGTTTTTGAAAGATCTCGCAGGATCAGAGTCAAATTCCGGCTCATCCGGATCAAGGGGCTATTCGTCACCGAACAAATCTCGGTCGCAACCTGAAGCAACGTGGCGAGGAGTCTGCGCGAGTCGCGTTGAATTGGTCAGCATCTCTCCAATCAGGACCGATAAGGAGGATCAAGGAACGTCACAAACACTCAATTTCACGGTGTTTTCCACCGTGAAGGAGAATTATAATGATCGTCGCACTCCGCCTTCGTCGGCAGATGGGGAGTTATTTCGCGCTGTGGGGAGCCCTCTGCGCTGTTGGACCGCTACTGGCGGAGGATGAGGTCATCATCCCGCCCCAGCCCACGTTTGCCGCTCCCTTAGCGCCTGACGCGGCGGCTCCGCTCAATCCGGTGGTGAAGCCCGTCCCGGCACCCGACGACCGACTCTATCAAGACTTAATGTCGGTTCAGGTCAGCCTCGATGACTCGGCTCCGTGGGAAGCGATGGAAATTCGCAGTTGCTGGTGGGATCCGCTGATTCAGAAACCGCTTCGCGCGAAATCTCAGCAGTTGCCACTGACATTGGAGCAAGTTCTGGCACGGACGCTCATGCATTCCGATCAGATCAAGGTGTTCAGCGAACTCCCGTTGATTCGTGAAACCTCGATTACGGAAGCCGACGCGGCATTCGACGTCCACGCATTCCTGGACACCCGCTGGGATGACACGAGCGATCCCATCGGCTCGACACTGACAGCCGGGCCGGGAATCACCCGGTTCCGTGATCATCACTGGACGAACTCGGCAGGCGTCCGCAAACGGACCATCACCGGAGGCCAACTCGAAGTCCGTCAGGATTTCGGATTCCAAGACAACAACTCTCAGTTCTTTGTGCCCGATCCCCAGGGAACTTCTCGAATCGCGATGAGCTTCACTCAACCATTGATGCGGGGACGGGGACAAATCTACAACGAAAGCTTGATCTGCCTCGCGAAGATCGACTCGAAGGTGGCCCACGACGAATTCATGCGGCAGTTGCAATCGCATTTGCTCGAAGTGAGCCGAGCCTATTGGGCGCTCTATCTCGAACGGGGTGTGCTTTATCAAAAACTCAATACGTACCAGCGGGCGGTCGAAATCGTCTCCTGGCTCGAGAAACGGCGGGCGATCGACGCCTCGGAAAGTCAGATTAAGGCAGCTCAGGCGGCTCTCCTTGAACGGCGTTCCGACCTCTTGCGAGCCCAGGCGGCCGTGAAAAATGCCGAGGCGCGGTTACGGGCTCTGGTCAATGACCCCGGGTTTGGCGACTTCAATTGCGTGGAGTTGATCCCGGCGGACCTTCCGTCAACGCAAATGATGTCGT
>JAGQQQ010000560.1 GCA_020426125.1 Planctomycetaceae bacterium | reverse complement strand
GGCATCATGAACATCATGCTCGCGACCGTCACCGAGCGGACGCGAGAGATCGGGATTCGCCGCGCCCTCGGAGCCAAACGAACGGACATCACCTGGCAGTTTCTCATCGAAACCGTGGTGCTTTCCGGAACGGGCGGTTTGATCGGTCTGATTTTGGGATTGAGTACGCCCTTCGCGTTTTACGTGGTGAAGTGGGGCGTCAAATCGTACATCCTGGACAATGCGACCGCCCAATCTCAGATGGGGCAGATGTTCCTCAATATGACCCCGCAGATTGTTTTCTGGAGCCTGCCGCTCGCATTTGGATTCTCCGTGTTGATTGGGCTCATTTTCGGTGTCTACCCGGCACGGGCCGCCGCTCGGCTCGACCCCATCGAAGCTCTGCGTCACGAATAACGTCTGTCGAGAGACGGAAATCACGCGCGGCCCGTGGTCACTCGTTGTGCGCGTTCCCGATGGCTTATGAACCGTCAATTTCCGGTTCAGTGGACCAACAGGGTTTCACGCCACCACAAGAAATCTCCTTTTTTATCGTGACAACTCGTGATGAGGCCGATCGGCTCGTCCCTTCCTGATCATTCCATTCGCCGCAGGCAACCATCAAATTCGAAACTGTCGCTTGCCACCTTACTCCGCCCCCCACCCGAAAGTGTCCCTCTTTCATGGATGGGCGTCGGTGAAACAGTGGAGGTTCGCGCTCCGCTCTCCATGCACGAATTGTGACTGACGCTCCTTTGCGAGTTGAATGACCGCCGCTTAGAATCTGCGATTCCTTTGGAAGATTATGAACCGCGTCAGCTTCGACATCCTGTCACAACCAAACGATTCCACGTGTGGGCCAACCTGCCTCCACGCTGTGTATCGCTATTACGACGACGAGATTCCCCTCGAAACGGTGATTCAGGAGGCCGGAAAACTCGACCAGGGCGGAACTCTCGCGGTTTTCCTGGGAACGCACGCCCTGAAGCGGGGCTACGATGCCACGATCTACACGTTCGATCTGCAACTTTTTGACCCCACTTGGTTTCGTGAACCCTTTCCCGATCTGACTGATCGGCTCGAAGCTCAACGGGCGGTCAAACCGTCCCCACGCTTGCAGACCGCCACCGAGGCCTTTCTCGACTTCTTGCGACTCGGTGGCAAAGTGAAGATGGAGGTACTGACAATCGATCTGATCCGTCGGTACTTAAAGAGAGAAATTCCTCTGCTTACCGGTCTCAGCGCGACCTTTCTTTACGGAGAATGTCGCGAATACTGTCCCGACGTTCCGCCGCCGGGTCGCACGACGGTCGCTGATGACGTGCGTGGACAGCCAGCCGGACATTTTGTGGTGCTCTGCGGATACGATTCGGAACGGAGGACCGTGTTGGTCGCCGATCCGCTGGAGCCCAACCCCATTGCCAAGGATCGGCAATACGCCGTCGATATCGACCGGGTTTTCTCGGCAATCATGCTCGGCATCGTGACCTACGATGCCAACCTGATGATTATTCGACCTCGCACGACCAAAGGAGAATCGCGGCATGCCCGCACTGATCGTGACCGACAACATCAAAGACTGGCCCGCTGATATTCCCAATGTTGACATCGTCGACGCCTGGAAGTACCTGACAACGGATGAGTACGCAGGGCGCCGGAACGTCAAGCTGTTCAACCTGTGCAAGTCACTCAAATATCAGAGCACGGGGTACTACGTCTCGCTCCTAGCGGAAGCGCGTGGACACAAACCGATGCCGGGGATCATGGCCCTGCAGGATTTGAAGTCTCCGGCCATGATCCGGTTCATCGGCGAGGAACTTGATGATCTGATCCAGAAGTCGCTCGAGCCCCTTCAATCTGACGAGTTTGAACTAAGCATCTTTTTCGGCCGGAACATGGCCAAACGCTATGACCGATTGAGCCGACAACTGTTCAACATGTTTCAGATCCCGTTACTGCGCTTTCGTTTTGCTAAAAACGGAAGTTGGCAGATTCGCAGTGTCCGCGCTTTGGGAATGAATGAAGTTCAGGAAGGCCATCGACAATTCCTGTTTGAGGCTGCTGAGAAGCATTTCTCTGGTTCCGGCACGACTCGGCCAAAACCAAAGAAAACCCGGTTTGACATGGCCATCCTGTATGATCCGGATGAGAAAGACGCCTCTCCCTCGGATCCGGCTGCACTCAAGAAATTCATCAAAGCCGCGGAATCCGTCGGAATCGCCGCCGAACTCATCACCAAAGACGATTACGGCCGAC
>JAGQQQ010000559.1 GCA_020426125.1 Planctomycetaceae bacterium | reverse complement strand
AAACCCAAGTTCCAAATCTCAAACAAATCCAAAATTCTGAATTTTGAAACGACGAACCGAGTTGTGCTCAGGCAGAAAAATCACCAGCAAATCACGGCGAGACGTTTGCTCCTTTTGAGTTTGTGATTTCGAATTTATTTGGCCCTTGATTCTTCGAGTTTCGGATTTCGAACCATTGATTGTCCAAAATCAGAATCGGTTATTTGGAAATCAGCTTTTCCACACGTGTCGACGCGATCCTCTCCTGATACCGCTGGTAAGCCCGAGCCGCGACATTCATCCGGCGATCGGCGCCTGCTATCATCATCCCATCTTTTCGCGACATCATCATCAATTCTCCACAACCTCATCGAGGACTTCATGCATCGGTCTTTGCCACTCTTGATGTTTTTTGTCTGTTCCGTCCTGATGTCGTGTGCTCCTTCGCCGACATCGAAGAGCGAGGGAGAAACGGGTGAGATGCCCTCCTCCGTGACCAGCGGAGAAAAGAAGATTGGCTTTTCGGCACTGACATTGAAGAACCCATTTTTCAAGATTATTGGAGACAGTCTGACGGCAGCGGCCGAGCAAGAGGGGTTCACAGTGACTGTCAATGACGCGGAACGGGATGTCAATGAGCAGGCGAAACATATCGAGAACTACATCGCCCAGGGGATGGCCGCGATTGTCATCAACCCTTGCGACCGGATCGCCATCGGCCCGGCGATTCAAAAGGCCAACGAAGCCGGAATTCCCGTCTTCACATGCGATTTGCAGTGCGCTGCCGAGGACGTCGAGATTGCCGGCCATGTCGGCACCGACAACTTCCAGGGGGGCAAACTGGCCGGCGAAGCCATGATCGAAGCCTTGGGTGAGTCCGGAGGCGAAGTGCTCATCCTGCATTTCAAACAAGCCCAATCCTGTGTTCTCCGCGTCGACGGATTCCTCGAAGTCATTAACGCCTACAATGAGGGGCGGGACTCCGGCAAAATCGAAGTGGTCTCCGAACTCGAAGGAGGGGGACTCCAGGACGAAGGGTATCGGGCAACCTCGGACGCTTTGCAGGCACATCCCAACCTCGCCGGCATTTTCGCCATCAACGATCCTTCCGCGTTGGGTGCCTACACGGCCCTCAAACAGGCTGGCAAGGAAGACCAAGTTCAGATCATCGGCTTCGACGGACAGATGGAGGGCAAACTTGCCATCAGAGAAGGGAAAATTTATGCCGATCCCATCCAGTTCCCGGAACAGATGGGAACAACCACCGTTGAGAATATCGTCAAATACCTCAACGGCGAAGAGTACGAACAGGTTCGATTAATCCCCACGGAGCTTTATCGTCAAGAGGATGCCATCCAGGATGAGGCCCTCAAGCCCAAGAGTTGAGGGTGGAGGGATGAGAGTTGAGAGAAAGCAGGTTCGATGAGAGTCCATTCACTACGTAAACTGGTCGTCATTGCGGTCTTAGCGATCCTGAATTCTCTGGCTTGGGCGCAGGAGGCGGAGTTCCACGAGGTCAAGGGATTCGTCAACGGACTCAATGGACCACCAGGGAAGTGCGTCGTGTTCGTCTGCCACGCGGAGACCGGGATGCCCGTGGCCCCGGTTCACGACGCGGACAAGGCTCCGAAAACATTCTGGGATCAGGCGCTGTACGTCCTGACCGATGAGTCCGGAGGCTTTCGCATCCCGAAGCTTCCGGCCGGCAAGTATCGATTCATCGCCCAGTCCTGGGCCGGAACCGAGGGCGTTCCTGAACTGCAAGGAAAGACCAACTCCGTCGTCCTGCTGCATGGGACCGCCGAGAACGTCACGATCCCCGTCCCCAAGACCCCCCTCAACGAGGGTTTCGTCATCATTCGCAAACTGGGAGACGGAATCGCCCGTATCACGGCCGATCCTCCAGAAGGCGGCGCTTATCTCCTGGTGAGCCGCAACCGGACGATTGGCGATCCCTCGTTCGGAATCGGCGGCTGGGGTACGGAATTTCTCACCGGTGTCATTGCGGTCACGCATGTCTCCTCGCCGACCACGATGTTGATCGGGCTCCCCGACAACACCACGCTCACTGCCTCCGCCTTTTACTATGATAACATCCCCGGTGGAGGAGGCGTCACTTGGAACACCAGCGAGCGGCAGACCGTGACCTATTCCGTCGTGGCTGGTTGGTCCAACGGAAAGGATCAGCCCCCCGAAGCATTGGCTCCGTTGACAAAATTCCTGAAAGAGAATCCAGAGATCGCCAAACAGTTGGAACAGGATCTCAAAGAGAAATTCGACACGCTCCAAAAGCACTTGCGCCATGGAGAAATTCAAACAGGCTGGGATGCCATCGGCGGACCGCACCAACGAGTTCAGGTCCCCAAGTTCGGGGAGGTTGCGTTTGCCGACCTCGCAGCCGCCGCCGCCTACGCCAGACTGCAAAAGCACCACGAGGCACAACGGCAAAGACAAGCAAAGTAGGAGGCAAAATCCAAAATCCGAACCTCGAAATCCGAAACAAATTTCCAATCCGAGTTTGAAACACTTGGGAAATTCCTCCATTTCCGTCATTCGAATTTGTTCTTTCGGATTCTTCACCAATTGTCGCTGCTGGATTCGAGCCAATCCCAGAACAATGTTCGCGTTCTGTCTCGTGGATTGGCGTTTACGTTGGTGTGAAAGGCGCTCGTCGCGGACACGCGGTAGGGCAGACTGCTCTAATCCCCATCCGCCGACTCCGCTCGCAGCTTTTTCCCCGCCGCCTGAATGTCCGCTTCTTGCTCCTCGTTGACGACAGGATAGGACAGATTCAGACTCTCAATCCGCGCCGCGATGATGTCGGCGATGCAGGCTCGCGTGAACCACTTTCGATCGGCGGGCACCACGTACCAGGGAGCATCGTCCGTACTAGTGTGGCTGATCATCTCCTCGTACGCATGCTGGTATTCGTCCCAGTGTTCCCGCTCCCGAACATCCTGCACGGAGAACTTCCAGTGCTTCTCGGGGTTGTCGATTCGTTCGAGAAATCGTTCCCGTTGCTCATCCTTCGACACGTTCAGAAAGAACTTGATGATGGTAATGCCGTTGTCCGTCATCAGTTTCTCAAAGGCATTGATCTCCGCGAACCGGTGCCGCCAGAGTTCCTCGAGGTTCTTGCCGCGAAACTCTTCTGAGATGAATTGGTGTTCCAGCCACTCGGGATGGACCCGCACGACTAAGACTTCCTCATAGTACGACCGATTGAAAATCGAGATCCTCCCCCGTGCCGGCATCACCTTGGCCGGACGCCAGAGAAAGTGACGCAGCCGTTCTTCATCCGTGGGAGCCTTGAATGCATACACGTCCACTCCCTGCGGATTGACGCCGGACATCACATGTTTGATGGCCCCATCCTTTCCCGCCGCGTCCAAGGCTTGAAAGAGAATCAGAACTCCACGATCGGCGCTGGCCCAGAGGAGTTCCTGCATTTCGTAGAGATGGGAAACGTCTTCCAGCAGAGCCTTTCGGGCCTCCTTCTTGGATTTCACGTCCCCCGTATTCCGGGGGTCATGGTCGCTGAGTCGGACTCGCGTCCCTGGAGCAATGCGAAATGGTTCGTGGTCGATACGATGACGTTTGGGCATCTGAGATCCCAATCTCTAGCTGTAAGGATGTGATGAACGGGCAAGTTCGCCAACCCCAATGTCATGGGGCAACCCCTTGCGAGTCAACACCGCAGGACCAATGCCCCTCCCTCAGTCCATCAACGCTTTGCGATCATTCGCCCTCTCTTGGGCGAGACATTCCACTCGGTTTTCTGCCAAGTTCACGTGGTTTCACCTCACGAGTTCAAATGTTAGTGCCAGTTTGTTGTCACACTTGGCCGGATAGTCCCTCGCAACCGAGGTTTTTCAGTTTGACCTGCGAACTGCGAGTGTTTCCATGGCGATCGACTATCGCGAATCCGAGTCCGTTCCCTTCAGTCCTCCCCTGACTTCCGGCGCCCCTCACAGCGATCAACAAACTCATCAGGTTGGGGTACTCCCCATTCACTGTCCGGGCTGCGCTCGACCCATTGAGGTCTCGCTCGGCCTGTGCGGCCAGCGACTCCTTCAGGCCATCATGCTTCAGGCGGAAGTCCTCGGAACCGAGATCGAATGCCACCGCTGCGGGCACCGATTTATCTATCAGCGTCCCGGGAACCGGGGAACCGCCTCGTCTGCCCCGAAAGTGAAAAAGGGAACGATCCAGCCACTGTCCACAAAAGAGAAGTAGGTTCTCCTCACACTTCTTCATTGGAGAGGAAAAGAGCCGAGTGAGGATATCACGCTGGGGCAAAGTCCTCAGATCGAGAAAACTCCCGGAACTGGAAACAGGGAACCCGAGATGACCTTCCATTCCAGTCGATCGGTAAGAACAGAATCGAGGAATGGGTCTCTCACTGCCTGATCGGACCTGTCGAGGAAATGACAAATTGGAGAGTTCATTGATCGATAGGATGGTGGAAGTGACAGGCAATCTGCAAGAAATGCACCTTGTCTGCCCATCGGCTTTCATACGGACACGGGTCTGATGCGACTTCTCGCAGAAGACTCGGGGACCGTCTCCATTCGATTTGAGTTCCTGGGGGGATGTGGTTTGGCGAGAACTCTGAGGAGGGCCTCGTCATCGACGTGACTCAAGACGGGTCGACGAACCATTTCCGACCGAATGCTGTCGATTTCATGGCCGGAGGAAGTTGGAAAACCTGACTTCTGACGTACGACCGAACACAAAGGTTACGCGGAGTCGGGTCGAACAGAGGCTTGCGAAGCCACTTGGGACCGATGCGCGTCGAGTCGGCTGAGAAGAACGGGGCATCGTTGGTCCTGCTCGTTGTGGGTGATGGAATTTGCGAATCTTGATTCGCGAAAAGGAGCGGCCCCTTCCCACTCTTCCTAGATCTCCTATTCGTCTTGACCGTCATTTTACGAACAGAACCAACAGCAGGAGCCGGTTTGTCGTGATATTCGGCACATCCTGACACCGTATTTGGGCGATGTAAGAGTTACGGTCTTCCGCAAGGGGGATCCGGCTTCGAAGGGATTTCGAAGTTCTGCTGGTCAATTTTTCAATTGATTGATGCATCCGCCGGAGCAGGTATCCCGGCGTTTCCAGAATCGTAACAGCCAGGGACAGGGCGATGATGAAGCTCAGCATTGCACGCCGTCGGATGAGTCTCCTTTCATTGACAGCCGCCGCCGGCTTGTGGGGAAGTTCCGTCGCGGACGCTCAGAACTACATAGTTCCGAGGGGGCGTGCTTACGCGACACCTTACTGCCCGCCAACGCAGCCCCAGTATTGCCCTCCGGGGATGTTGCCGCCTGGATCCTATCCGCAGCCGAGTCCGGAGCATGCCCCACGACCGTTGCCACCGACTCCGAGCGATCCGACGCCGACGCCGCGCCGCGATCCGACGCCCTCGTCGGACCCGATG
>JAGQQQ010000558.1 GCA_020426125.1 Planctomycetaceae bacterium | reverse complement strand
CTGGCGAAAACCCGATCGAACGGACGCGACGACTGCAGAGTGGCTGTCACCTTGTTGCCAACTATCTGCTCGAACCGCTCTTTCCTCGAGTGGCCGATGTCCTCGCGGACTCGTCCGTAGACGAATCTGTCCGACAGATCGCCGCCAGGACCCTGGCGATTCATCGTGAGTCGCCAGCCATTCAGGGACTTGGTGTCCTCGCTGGAAAACCGCTCCCTGCCGCGCTCCAAGCCCAAGTGGAATCAGCCTTGGAGTCCGTCCTTGCTGCCACTTCAGAAGACCAGGAGAAGCAACTCAAAACGCTGGTCGCCAGTGTGACCTTGAATCTTCAGCAGGAAATCGCACTGGAGATGTCCTTGGAACGAAAAGGGGCCGAATTGATGGCTCGGTTTCTGCAAACAGGGACGATGTCCGGTCGAGTCTTGCTCAATGCACAGGTCCAACAACGGCTTCTCGCTTCTCTCGACCAGGAGACGGCGTCGAAGCTGAAACAGATTCTCGACGCCCTTCCCCCAGTGAGTCAGGAACGGGACCAGACGATCGCCGCCCTTCGCGAGGACTACCGAAAGGGCTCCCATTCCGTGGAGGCCGGGCAGAAACTGTTCGAAACCAAGTGCGCGGCCTGCCATCAGTTAGCAGGAAAGGGAAAGGTGATCGGACCCCAACTTGACGGCATCGGCAACCGGGGACTTCAACGGCTCTTGGAAGACATTATCGATCCCAACCGCAATGTCGACGTTGCCTTTCGCAGCCGTGTCTACGCACTGGAAGACGGCCGCGTGCTCACGGGAGTCTTCCGTCGCGAAGAGGGGCAATCCGTGATCATCGCCGACAACAAAGGGGAAGAGATCGCTTTTCCCAAGTCGGCGATCGAGGAACAGAAGTCGTCGACTGTTTCGATCATGCCCGACAACTGGGGGACGTCTCTCACTCCCGAAGAACTCTGCGGGGTAGTCGCCTTCCTGCTGGAACAACGGCAACGAGTTGAAAACAATTAGACGGTGCCCTCACCGACGCGAACCGGGTGGAAGTCGATGGCGCCATCCAGCCGCTTCACATGCATGCTCAGCGGCAAAGACTGTCGTTGCCAAGCTCTCGTCAAAGGCGTTTTAATGCGTTGGCGATCTCTTGTTCGATCTGGGCCAGGGGATTCAATGGCGTTAGCGGATCGGCAACGGGCGTCACACGATTCGTCTCGGAATCCCAGTCCACCGGTCCGTATCGGGCAGGCTGGGGTTTGTGATTCAGAATATGGTCTCCCGCGTCTCCTTTGTTGTAGTGCCAGAACTCGTAAGGGAAATGCATGAAGCCGTGAGCTTCCATGATGTCCGTGATTTCGAGGCGGTTGCTCAATTCTTCCTGCGTGATAAACGGGGATCGCATGGGTGTCTTCTCGCTCACTTCAAGATACGGCCCACCCCGCCAGACTTCGCTGCCGTCCTCCCGGAAGACGGAGATGTCAATCGCGGAACCGGACATATGCGTGCCGACCTTGGGGATGTTCGCGACCATCACAATTGCCCGGCGAAACACGAACTCGACCGATGGGACCTCGCCGCCGTTTTCCCAAATGCATTTCTCAAGCACCATGTCAAAGACTTCCGGCTTTCTGACGAGGTTCCCTTGCATCTCCAGCGAGCGATACCCATCTTCGACTTTCAGAATCCAGCCCCGCTCATTCATGTCCCGGCCGATGGCGACGACGTCCCCGACCAGACTCTCGCGAATGGAAAACACCCGGTGCAGAGCCCCCGCGATCTTGGAGTCAGAAAACCACATTTCGACCCCCGCCGCTTGGGCCGCCTCTGGAAGGGAAGCAAACCCTTCTCCACATTCCTCAACCGGAAACGCCAGCAACTCCTCGACCATTTGATAGCCGAGTTCCAGTTGCTCCGTCCAATAGGCACGGCGAGATGGATCATCTTCAAGTCGCATGGTCAGAGGCTCCCGTAGGTATTCAAAAGATTGTAGTTGATCGAGACGGCCGCCACACGGGACCGCATCGAGGTCAGAAAGCCCGATTGAGTTCGGATTCCCCTCCCTCTAAAACGGACGCCAGTGGGGTGGCGACCATGAAAGTTCATTGCTGATCCAGTGTGAGAGATCGGTTTTTCCTGGCCAAGTCCAAACACCGCTCGGCCGAACCCGTTTGCCCATGCTTCGATTCGAGCGTCCGGTGGTTCGCCGTAGCCCATGTGGGGTGTTTCGAGGGAGGCTCAATCCCCCCAGGATGCCTTCAATGTTCCCCCGCTCTGGGGCAGGCTGTCATTCACATTGTATTTGAACTCAACGCACGTTCTTGACGACCTGACGCCAGCCACTCTGCCGTAGCATGTCCAACCCGTTGAATGAAAGCCATGAAGTCACGGCCGCAGCCAATCCGTGTTCGTTTCTCCCTCCTGACTGGCTTGCCAGTATTGGCCGGTTTCGACGTCGAGGCAGGTGAGAAAGCCTTGGCCGTAGACCCAGGTGTCGATACAGATCGCGTGTCCGAGGTCGCGGGGGACGCCTTGTTTCTGGGCTGTATGCCCGCAAATGATGGTCTTTCCCGAAACGTGCGGGGCTTGCCAGTCGAAGCGGTCCCAGAACAGGGAACTCTCGGGCTGCTCGTTCATCGGCAACATCGGGTCAACCGCGGCGTGAACGAAGATGTGCGAGTCCGTTTCGAAGGAGTCGAGGAGCGCGTCGTTGAGAAACTTCAAATGGTTCGGGGAGATCTTGTCGATGTCCCTCGCGTCTCGAGAGACCTTTCCTCCATAGGACTTGATCACCTCCCAGCCGCCGAATTGTAGCCAGTGCTCAATCGGCATTTTCCTTTGGAGCGCTGCGAGCATCATGATTTCATGGTTCCCCCGTAAGGGGATCAGTTTTCCGATGGAATCACGGGCGATCAGCCAGTCGACCACATCTCGGGTTTGCGGGCCGCGATCGACGTAATCTCCGAGTGTGATGACAAGATCCGCGTTTCGGATCGGGACCAGTTCGCAGAGCGTTTTCAGCGCATTGAAGCAACCGTGGATATCACCGATTGCCAGGACTCGTTCTCTGTTTGCCATCAACGGAGTTTAATCGGGATCGCATTGGGAGAAAATGGGAGGAGCGTCTCGATGCCAAAACGCCACGTGAGGGAATCTTGAGAAAAACCGGATTGTCCGGCATCTGTTTTCCTGAGCAGCCATTTCCGAAATGAGCGGAATTTGTTCGTTGAACGCGAGAGTTGTCGATCGTTTTTTCCTCTATGGCTCAAATTGGTGGTGAGACAATCACACGCCGATTCGGATAACATGGAACTCACGGCGCGGCAGTTGAGAGCGGTGTTGTGGTGCGGTTATTCCATCTTGAGCCTGACCACTTCCGCCGACACATTCGTGCTCGGTCTTTTCTGTGCTTGACCGCGCTCTCCGTGCGCCGTATGAGGTTTGTTATGTCGATCATTCATCAGTTGAAAATGTGTTTGACTCGTTCACGACATTCGGTTGCCCGAATCGGCCGTGGGGAGATGTTCGAGGATCGGGTCCTGTTGTCGTCCGTCTCGGGACAACCGGGAAGAGACGCTCCGGAAATGATGCCGCCGGGGAGCGATCCGTTTTCGGAGTTTCGAACGGTCGATGGAACGGGGAACAACCTCGCCAACTCGGAATGGGGCAGTACGAACGAGCAACTCCTGCGGCTGGCCGAGGCGAGTTATGCCGATGCCATTTCCGCGATCGATTACTCGCTGCCGAGTCCTCGAGAGATCAGCAATGCGTTCGCCGCTCAGACGAGTCTGCCTCCCAACGCGGAGGGGCTTTCTTCGTTCGTGTGGATGTGGGGGCAGTTTCTCGACCATGATATTGATCTCACGACTGCGGCGGATCCGTCTGAGCCCATCGCGATCGATGTGCCCGCCGGGGATCCTTTCTTTGATCCCTTTAATATTGGCACGGTGACCATTGATACGGAGCGATCGCTTTATGACCTCAACACGGGGACCGACGCGGCGAATCCTCGTCAGCAGGTGAATGTGATTACGGCCTTCATCGACGGGTCCGTTGTCTACGGCTCCGATCAGGACACGGCTGATTCGCTCCGAGAGTTCTCGGGAGGGAGGCTACGCGTCAGTGACGGCAATCTCCTCCCAATTGGGGATGATGGCTTGTTCCTCGCCGGAGATGTGCGAGCCAACGAGAATGTGATGTTGACTTCGATGCAGACCCTGTTCATGCGGGAACACAACCGCATCGCGGCGGAAATTGAAGCGGCGCATCCGGGGTTTTCCGATGAAGAGATTTATCAGCGCGCCCGGGCCATTGTCGGGGCTGAGATTCAGGCGATCACCTACAACGAGTTTCTGCCGGCTCTGCTCGGGAGAAACGCTTTCAGCGCGTACACCGGTTACGATCCGACCGTGGATGCGTCGATTGCCAATGAGTTTTCCACGGCGGCGTACCGTCTCGGGCACAGCATGTTGACATCGGAACTGTTGCGGTTGAATGCCGATGGTTCCGTGATCGAAGATGGCAATCTCACGTTGGCCCAGGCCTTCTTCAACCCGGGGGAGGTTCGAGACCATGGGATCGACTCGCTGTTGCGAGGGGCCGCGACTCAGGTGCAGAATACCGTCGACAATATGATCATCGACGATGTCCGGAATTTCCTGTTCGGTCCTCCTGGGAGTGGTGGTCTCGATCTCGCGTCACTCAATATCGCTCGCGGTCGGGATCACGGGCTCGCGAGCTACAACGAGGTGCGTGTGGCTCTGGGCCTCTCCCCTGCCCTGACCTTTGCGGACATCAGTTCCGATTCCAATGTGCAGGCGAATCTGGCGTCGGTTTACGACAGTGTCGACGATGTCGATCTTTGGGTGGGAGGACTGGCAGAGGACCATGTCCCGGGGTCTCAAGTTGGTGAGACCTTTCAGACGATCCTCGTCGATCAGTTCGAACGTCTTCGGGATGGTGACCGCTTCTGGTACCAGAATGTCTTCTCAGGCCGGGAACTCGATGGGATTGAACGGACGACTCTGGCTGGCATCCTCGAGCGGAACACGGAGCTCTCCGGACTCCAGGAAAATGTGTTTTATGCGTCGGACGACGTGATCACCGCTCCGGATGATGCCATCCTGATTGATCGCGGAAACGGTTCGACGGTCATTCTCAATTCCAACGAGGAACGGTTTCAGGCGGCCGCTGGTCCACGACTGCCGCAAGGACCAGGGACGCGATATTTCTCCGGGGATTTCAATGGCGATGGCCACCTCGACGTCGGCAGCTTTGAAGCGACTGGAGCCTGGACGATTGCATTGAACGATCAAAACGGCGGCTTCGTGATGGAGCCATTTGGCCGGTGGAGTGCAACGGCGGGTTGGCGCGACCTTCGAGTCGGGGATTTCAATGGAGATGGACAGGATGATGTGGCGATGCGAATGGCCACCGGCCACATCTGGATCGGTCAGTCAACCGGGGACCACTTTCTCACGACCTATGGAGGTCGCTGGGCCGCCGATGGGTGGACCGATGTCCTCGTTGGGGACTTTAATGGCGATGGCAATGCGGACCTCGCTGGCCATCGTGACACAGGTCACTGGTTCATCGCCGCCGGAACCTCCGGCAGATTTCAAACGAGTTACGTCGGCCGCTGGAGTGCTGGCACGGAATGGTCTCACGTGGAAGTGGGGGATTTCGATGGCGATGGCGACGACGACCTCGCGGGGAAAACATCGGGGGGATATTGGTTCGTGTCTGAACTCCAGTCCAATGGTCGCCTGAATATTGAAATGATCGGTCGCTGGGCGGCGACAGGCTGGCGGCAGATTTTTGTCGGTGATGTGAATGGTGATGGCGCGGATGACCTCGTTGGCCTAAATCATCGGAATGAACTCTGGATGAACTCTGTTTCCGCGTCCGGACGATCGTTGGAATTCCTTGATCGCTGGATGGCAGACCATCAATACACCGCCATGATGGGAGACTTTAATGGAGATGGTCGAGACGACATCGCAGGCTTCGACTTGGGTTCGGAGGACTGGATTCTCACGACGATGACGCCGTTCGGAACCGCCAGCTTGCCATTTGGCCGAACGTTTGGACTGCGTCATCGAGAATTGATTGGCACCGGTGAGATCGTGTGAGGAGGCGGGGGCCGGTCATGGGAAAGCCCGGTTCCGGGGATCATCCAGGCACCCGACTCTCTTGTTGAAGTTCCTTCTTGAGCAGATTGTCCACTCCTGGGGTGGGGACCGTCCTGGCGGCAGTCCCTGCCCTTTTTCATTTGCCCCTGTTGGCAGGAATTCCGCATAGCCTTGATCATGGGAGATTCTCGCGGGACACTGGAAAGACGATCATCCGGCTTGGGAGTCCTCCCTCGATTCCCTGTCCCCGGTCCTTTCTCTTGTTAGGAATCCATACGTGCCCGTCCTTCCAGGTTTGTTGACGATCCGAGTTTTGCTCGTACTCGCTGTTTCCTTCTCCTTCGTCGCTGCGTCGGAGAAAGGCCCGGAACAATCATCCGGTTCGCTGTCGTGGCCGAATCGATTTGGACCGCTCCAAAACGGCCACGCTCTGGAAGCGGACTCAAAGGGACTTCCAACGACCTGGAACGAGGAATCCGGGGAGAACATTGCCTGGAAGGTCCCCATCGAAAATTTCGGGCACTCGACACCGATTATTGGCCAGGGGCGGATTTGGTTGACTTCGGCAACCGATGAAGGCACCAAACAATGGATTTTGTGTCTGGACGAAATGACGGGAAAAACCATTCACAAAAAGCTGTTGTTTGAGAATGTCGATCCAGAACCGCTGGGGAACAAGATCAATACCTATGCGTCTCCGTCGTGTTGGCTGGAATCCGATGCCGTGTATGTCCACTTCGGGACCTATGGCACCGCCCGTCTGAATCCGGAAACGGCCAACATCGTTTGGCAGCGACGCGACATCCATGCTCGTCATTTCCGAGGTCCTGGGTCGTCTCCCGTTGTTCATGACAACATTCTCGTGTTGACCTTTGATGGCATCGACCAGCAGTTTCTGATTGCTCTCGATAAGCGAACGGGGGAAACATTGTGGCGGACCGAACGCAGCACGGACTACGGTGACCTCGATGAAAATGGCCAACCCAAAGCCGATGGGGACTATCGCAAAGCCTACAGCACACCTGGACTGGTCGAGGTCAATGGACGGATGCAGATTGTTTCGGTCGGGTCCCGTGCGGCGTTTGCCTACGACCTGAAGACCGGAAAAGAGGTCTGGACGATTACGCATGACGATTACAACGCGGCGGCTCGGCCCGTGTTTTACAAGGACCTCGCGATTCTCAATACCGGCTCTCGCGGAGCAAACCTGCTTGCCGTTCGCCTGGATGCCAGCACTCAACGGAATGTTGACGACTCTCATGTCATCTGGAATCGTGAACGCGGCAACTCCGACCTATCGAACCCGATTCTGCTCGGTGACCGGGTTTACATGATCACGAACAACGGGGTTGCCGTCTGTCTCAACGCAGAGACAGGAGAGGAACTCTGGACGGCCCGAATTGGAGGGACCTTTGTTGCGTCGCCAGTCTCCGCCAATGGGGTGATCTACTTTAGCAATGAAGAGGGGGAAACGACGGTCGTTCGCGCGGCGGATGAGTATGAGGAGGTGGCCAAAAACATTCTTCAAGAGGGAATGCGGTCGTCGCCGGCCATTGCCAACGGAGCCCTGTTCCTGCGAACGTTCGGTCACCTTTACAAACTGGGGGGAGACTGATCGTCTTTGGTCAGAGTTCGTCAACGTGGGGATTCGCCTTGGTCTCAAACTGTGATCCGTTCGCGTGTCGAGGCGAACGACCGTGGTTGTCTTTTTCACCAAAACTTGATGAGCACGGCGAGAATCACGAGAAGAGCAAGGAAGAGGACCGCGCTTCCGACGAGAAACGAGCGTTGCTGAAGTATCCCCACCGCGTTTGAACGGGAGGGGTCGCTCCGATGGGGAACGGTCGATTCGGCCGTGTTGGCGATGCGAGTCGGTCGAGCCGAGTCGACATGGGAGAGTTCGTCCTGACGTTGAGTCTCGAAGATGAAACGAGACAGATTGGACTTGCCAACAAAGCGGTCCAGTCGGCGGCAGATCTCAACCGGTGTGGCCGGCCGTCCGTCCGGTTGTTTCGCCAGCATTTGTGACAAGAGAGTTGCCAATGATGCGGGAATGTCAGAACGCATCCGACGAATGTCGGGGATAGGATCGTTGGCGTGTCGCATCAGAGTGCGAAGGGGATTCCGATCGCGCTCTTGGTAGTAGGGTGGCTTCCCCGTTAAGAGGAAAAACAGAGTACAGCCGAGACTGTAGATGTCCGCGCGAACGTCGACATTGTGGGTGTCGATCGCCTGCTCTGGAGCCATGTAGTCAGCGGTTCCCATGATCTGGCTTGTCCCCGTCTGATCGCGGAGGGAGAGCGAGTCGTCCTGATCTTCATGCAACAGCGCCAATCCCAGGTCAAGAAGTTTCACGGTCCCTGTCGATTCCAAAATCAGGTTCGTTGGTTTGATGTCGCGATGAACCAGTCCGACCTTGTGGGCCGCCTGCAACGCTGCAGCCGCCTGATGGGCAATTTCGCAGGCATTGGGGATCGTCAACGGATGATGACGGGCGACCAGTTCCGCCAGATTGGGACCGTCGATCAACTCCATCACCAGAAAGTGAACGCCGTCGGCGCTTCCGGCTTCGATGGCGCGGACAATATGGGGATGATCCAGTTTGCTGACGGCTCGAATCTCTCGGCAAAAACGACGAACCAGGAGGTCATCCTTGAGACTTTCCGGGGGAAGGACCTTGACTGCGACAGGGCGCTTCCGACTGATGTGTTCCGCTTTGTAAACAGCTCCCATGCCGCCCCGTCCAATCAGACTGATCAACCGATACGCACCGAACTTTGTCCCGAGGAGGGAGTCTTCCGCGGCGAATTCCTCGGAATTCGGGAAATGGTCTCCGTGTGAATGTGAGGGGGTTTGGCGAATGGACTTCAGGTTCGTAACAAGATCGGCGTACGTGTCTTTCGCCGAGGGGTCGTCTGGGGGCGGTAACGGCAGACCGAACGGGATCGATTCTTCCAGGCGGGCCACTTTTGCTTCACACGAATCGCAGATCTCCAGGTGGGATTCGATCGACTGGCGCTCTCGTTCCGGGAGCTGACCTTGCACATAGTCTCTGAGGACGGATCCGTCGGGGCAATTTGTTTTGTCCATGGTTGTGTGCCGAATTCGTGGTCGGGGACGAGACACGAAGGCGGAATGGGGAAGGAGGGGCTCCGATATGGAGAACGGCGTGGCGTCACAGCGACTTTTCCGCCCGGAATGTTTGAGAAATTGCTCCTCGGTCGAACGGAAGTCTGAGTTGGCGAATTACTCGAGCAAATCTCCCAGTTCTTCGATCAGTCGACGCTGGACTTTGAAACGGGCGTTCCGCACCGTGCCGGGTTTCATGTTCAATGTTTCACTGACTTCCGCTGTGGGTTTGCCTTCTACAACCGACAGCCAGAAGGCTTGCCAGGTCCGCTCCTGGAAATCCTGTTGCATGAGCATCAGTGCCCGTTCGTATGCCATCCGCTTGAGGTCATCGGGATTCCAATCGTCCTCGGAGATAGAATCGGGGACTTGATGAATCCGCATGTGGGCGCTGC
This sequence comes from Planctomycetaceae bacterium, assembly GCA_020426125.1. Classification (GTDB taxonomy): domain Bacteria; phylum Planctomycetota; class Planctomycetia; order Planctomycetales; family Planctomycetaceae; genus HKST-UBA70. The sequence continues at coordinate 11,534 of JAGQQQ010000558.1, read as the reverse complement.
TGCCCCCTGTTCCCTGAGCCATCCCCGCGTCACGACGGATGCGGTCGATAATCTTCCGGCTGGCGATCTTGCGAATCCAGTGCAGAAAACTGTCGTCCGGACGATCCCGGCGAAAATTCGGTAATCCCTGGGAGACCGCCAGAAAGATGTCCTGCGTGATCTCTTTCGCATCTTCCTCGCGGAATCCCTTGCGACGGCACTGTTCAAAGACCAATGGGCCATAAATCTCGACCAATCGATCCCACGCACGGTCTTCTCCGTCCCGGGCTCGGATCAACAGGCTCAAAGATGTCGCTGGCTGGTCACTCATCGGCGGACACATTTTCCGTGATCATGCGAAAAGGTTATGGTAATGCGATCGTCGAACAATGTCAGCATGTCCTTCCTTCAGACTTCCATTCCCCATGATCCATCCTTTTTTGAAAGGTATTCGGTGGCCGGGTGCCATTATCATCCCGATGATCGCCTGCGTGGCGCTCCTCGGTTCCGTTGACCGGACCATTGCCGCCAAGCATGTACTCCTGATCTGTGTTGATGACCTGCGTCCCGAATTGAGGGTCTACGGGGTTGACTACATCGAGTCCCCGCATATCGATGGTCTGGCGGCTCAGGGCCGGTTTTTCACAAGGCATTACGTGCAAGCCCCCACTTGCGGTGCATCGCGATATGCTCTGCTCACGGGAACTTACGGACCGCGCGGAAATAACGCCTTGTTTGAAAGGGCAAAACGGATGCATCAAGCGGACGCATCCGTCTCTCCCAGCATGCCCGAATGGTTCCGGGGACACGGCTACACGACCGTTTCCGTGGGGAAGGTCTCTCACCATCCCGGTGGGCGTGGCGGTGCGGACTGGGATGACGACACCATTATTGAAATGCCCGGGGCCTGGGATCGCCATCTGCTCCCGGCGGGGGACTGGCAACATCCCCGAGGCGCGATGCATGGCCTCGCTCACGGCGAAATCCGAGGGAATGCGAAGCAGATGGATGTCTTTCAGTCGGAACCGGGGGATGACTCGATTTATCCCGATGGCCTGATCACGACCGAAGGCATTCGCCAGCTGAAGGAACTCACTCAGCGTGCCAATGGGAACCCTTTCTTCCTCGCGGTGGGGATCATCCGTCCACACCTTCCGTTTGGTGCCCCGGCAAAGTACATGGAGCCTTACCGCGATGCCGTCCTTCCGGCGATTTCCCATCCTGAAAAGCCGAAAGGCAAAACCACCTGGCATGGCTCCGGCGAATTCATGAAGTACAACCGCTGGGGACGCGATCCCAACGAGGACGCGGAATTCGCGACGCTGGTTCGACGGCACTACGCCGCCTGCGTCTCCTATGCGGATGCTCAGGTTGGCAAGATCCTGACGGCGCTGGACGAGTCTGGACTCCGTGACGAGACGGTTGTCGTCCTGTGGGGGGATCATGGCTGGCACCTTGGAGAGCACGCGGTATGGGGAAAGCACACGCTTTTCGAGGAATCGCTACGATCTCCGCTGATCATTCAGCATCAAAGCATTCCGCGGCCAGGGGAAGGGACGAATGCCGTTGTGGAGACCATTGATCTTTTTCCGACACTCTGTGCACTGACTGGCCTTCCGATGCCCGATTTTGTGGACGGGACTTCCCTCATCCCCTTGTTGCGAGATCCTCAAGCGACGGGACACTCCGCCATTGCCTACCATGGGCGGGCTCAGACCATCCGCACTGACCGATACCGACTCATCACTCATAAGGATGGCGACGTTGAGTTCTATGATCATTCGTCGTCGAAAGGGGAAACCGCAAATGTCGCCACGGACCATTCTCAGATTGTGAAGAGACTCACGCAAGAACTCGAAGAGCGACTCAAAGATTGAATCATAACTGTGACGTCGAGCGTTGCTGAAGCTCCGGCTTCTGAGGTCATCATTCAGGCGAGTTCAAGATGTCTGGCGAAGGTGTGAACTGGAAATCGTTGTCGCTTTCTCGGATCTGCCAAGTTCCTTGAGGTGGGATCGTCTTCCATCAAGCCGATCGTGGGGAGTTCAATGACCGAGCGCGATTGTTTGGCACTCAAACGCAAAGAAATTCAAAATCCCGAATTTCCAAATAGGGAAACAACTTGCGTTCCGGCAGAGTAATCACCAGACATTCGCGACGAAGCGTTTCCTCCTTATGAGTTTGTGATTTCGAATTTGTTTGGTCCTTGGTTCTTCGAATTTCGGATTTCTCCCCTTGGCATGTCCAAAAATCAGAAACGGTCATTTCTATAGGGGATGGGAACTGCGTCATTGCGAAAATCGCTCGCTCCCATCTGTTTTTCCAACCCACGATCAGCTCCCGACTCATCGCAAAGTTGAGCACTTATTCATCGGTCGTCCCTAAGTTCGAGCGCAGGGATTCTGATTCCTCTCGCTCTGCAGTGATCTATGCCCAAGCCACATGTGACCCCTGATCTCGCTTTTGATGTCACATCAGATTCCCGAGTGTTGCTCGTGACGGGGCGTTTGGCAGAGAGTCTCGTCCGAAATGTGGCTGAGTCGTTGAATCAACAGGGAACCAAGCGGTACGAAGTGGCCGTCGCTGGGATTTCGGTTGCGGCGCTGATGCATACGGATTGGCTGAGGAGAAAGTTGAAGGTCGAGCCGGTCTACGACTGTGTCATCTTACCGGGGTGGTGTCAGGGGGACATTGGCGAATTGGCGGCGGCGTGGTCAGTGACCGTGGAACTCGGGCCGAAAGAGATTAGCGAACTCCCCGCCTTTCTCGGAGGAAAGGAACCGACCGCACCCGATTTGAGCCGGTACGACATCGAGATCATTGCGGAGATCAATCACGCCCCATTGCTTTCGGATGCCGAGATTGTGACGATCGCTTCAGGATATCGGGATGACGGAGCCGATGTGATCGACGTGGGGGGGATTCCCGGTCAACCGTTCGCAAGGATCGGGGAGATAGTGCGTTTGTTGAAGACGGAGGGACATCGTGTTTCGATCGACAGTTTCAACCGCAGTGAGGTCGAAGCGGCCGTCACCGCGGGGGCGGAACTGGTCCTGAGCGCAAATTCTTCGAACATCGCGTGGGCGGGCGATCTCGATGTGGAATGGGTCGTCATCCCGGACGATCCACGTGAGCTGACAGGGCTTTGGAAGTCGGCCACGCGGTTGAAGGAATCTCACCGCCCCGTTCGCCTTGACCCGATTTTGGAGCCGATCGGATATCACTTCGCGGCGTCGCTGGCCCGGTACTATGAAGTGCGACGAAAGGAACCGGGAACACCCATGATGATGGGGATTGGCAACGTCACCGAACTGACCGCCGTCGACAGTGCCGGAGTCAACTTTTTGCTCGCCGCCATTTGCCAGGAATTGGGGATCCACAGTGTGTTGACAACTCAGGTCATTCCCTGGTGCCGGACTGCTGTGAAGGAGTTTGACCGAGCCCGTCGGCTGGTGCGGCATGCCATCGCCCAGCAAACGCTTCCGAAACGCCTTTCGGACGACCTGGTCATGCTCCGAGATCCCCGTCTCTCGGAGTTAGGAGAGTCGTCGCTTGTCGAATTGTCGCGGCAGCTCCGAGATCCCAATTTTCGAATTTTTGTGGAACGGGATGAGATTCATGTGATGAATCGAGACGGGTATTGGCGGGGGACGGACCCTTTTGAACTGTTTGATGAATTCTCGAAGGACGCGGATCTCGATGCCTCCCATGCATTTTATCTCGGATATGAACTGGCCAAAGCGATTACGGCCCTCACACTCGGCAAGCAGTATCGCCAGGATCAGGCGTTGCGTTGGGGATTGTTGACAGTCCCCGAGATGAGTATTCACGATCGTCGACGTTCAGGGAGGAAGGGATGACTGGTCGGAAACCTTTTGTTCGGGAGCTAACTTCGGTCCCGTCTCGATCGGGAGCGCTCGCAGCGCTGGCCAACTGGCCAAATGTTCTGCTGCTGGAGAGCGTTCTGCAACGCGGAGAATTGGGACGGTACTCCTTTCTGATGGCAAATCCTGTTCATACTTTTGTCTGCCAAACCCCTGTTTATGGAGCCGATCCATTTCGTGAGATCCGCGATCAGATGGCGGAAAGACGAGTTGAGACCATTCCGGATCTTCCGCCGTTTCAAGGCGGAGTCGCCGGACTGCTGAGTTACGAACTCGGAGGATGCTTTGAGCGGCTACCCCTTCCCGAACAGGTCGACGGAAAGATTCCCAGTCTGTTTGCCGGCCTCTATGAGTGGGTATTGGCATGGGATCATGGAGAGAATCGCTGTTGGTTGATGAGCACGGCGAAAACGGAACGGGCGGCAAGAGCCCAGTATCGACAGGTGACTGCGGCTCTGGACACCATTTGTGACGGCCCGTCGTTTCCATTGGTGCCGGAGGAGTTCGTTCCGATCCGCAGCAATTTTCGGCCGGAAGAGTACATCTCCGCAGTTCAACGCGTGATTGAATACATCCGTGCGGGCGATATTTTCCAGGCGAATTTGTCACAGCGATTTCAGACGCGGACGGCACGCACCCCTGTGGAACAGTATTTGAGCCTTCGGCACCATAATGCGGCTCCATTCGCTGGATTTCTCAACCATGAAGACTGGTCGGTGATTTCGTCTTCACCCGAGAGGTTCCTTCAAGTCCGTAACAGAGAGGTGATTACTCGTCCCATTAAGGGGACTCGGCAACGGCGGAATGTCCCCGAAGCCGATCTCTACACCAGGGACGAACTGCGAGAAAGTGAAAAGGACCGCGCCGAGAATGTGATGATTGTCGACCTGCTCAGGAACGACTTGTCTCGCGTTTGCCGTATGGGGTCCATTCGTGTTCCGGAACTCTGCGTGATCGAAGCTTATGAAACGGTGACCCATCTCGTTTCCGAAGTTCGGGGAGAGTTGGAAGAGGATGCGAGTTTCTGGGACCTGCTCACCGTAACATTTCCAGGGGGATCGATTACCGGCGCTCCAAAAATCCGGGCGATGGAGATCATCACGGAACTCGAGCAGATCACGCGCGGTCCGTATTGTGGCAGCCTTTTCTATTGTGGCTTCGACGGCACGGCCGACAGCAGTATTCTGATTCGAACGATGAGGCTGATTGGTGATGAACTCGCATTTTCCGTAGGTGGAGGAATCGTCGCACAGTCACATCCCCGACTGGAGTATGAGGAAACGCTTCACAAAGCGAGTGGGATGCTCCGTTCGTTGGGGCAGGTTGACATTTCGATTTGAGCGAAGTGCGGGAAGCCAAGGGAGGACTGAGACCGTTTTGTCGACAACACTCAGAGGGAATCCGCTTCCTCCAGTGAATTTGAACTCGGTTTCCTTATCGAGAGCAACAGGACAACGACGATTCGTTCTCAGGGCAACGCCGATTGGGCATTCTCGACTTGTTCGGCGTTATGTCATGACTTGAGCTGGATGACGATCTGGTAATCTTGAACTTCAAAAGTCAGTCCCGCCTGCAAGAGGATTTGTGCCATGAGATCCCCGACGGACAGATTCTCTGCGGCCAACCGCACGTTGATCTCAAGGCTCTCATGGGGGACATCTTGGAGGACAAAGGGGACTCCCACGAGTTCTTCCAGTTCGAGCATCAATTGACGGACTGGGACGGGCGTCTCCAGTTTGTAGGATAGGATTCGTTGTCCCAGACGATCCTGAATCTGGAATGCCGGTTGATCCGGGGCGAACTCGACAGATAGCGGTTTGTCCTCCGCCGGATCCTCTGTCGTGAGCTCCTGGGGCGCGACGGGTGCGTCCATCGTCAGGGGATCTCCGGCCACGGAGAGGTCGAGGGGAAGTCCATCGGCCATGGCTGCGAGTCGTCTGACGATGAGGGGATCGGTCTTGACGCTGATTGTGCGAATGCTGCCATCGGCGTTGAGGACCAGCATGCTGTCGGGTTGTCCTGTGCCGAAGCCGTCGGGGCCGTTGACGTATGGTTCCCGTTCGAATCCCCGCATTGTCGCGTAATCATCACGTGCCCAGGAGCCGAATCGGTTGTTGACTCCCGCAATCATGATCGTGTTCGCCAGACCATCGCGAACTTCGCTCGTCTGTGTATGGCGATTGTGTCCGAAAACCCCGGCTCGCGGATGGGCCTTTGGTAGACTGGCGGCGTTGACACCAACCCCGGTGATCCCCACAAAGTGAGACGGGGGAAGGCCATCCGACCCAGGAGTCCGAACGAGTATCGGGTTTTCAAACATCGGAAATCGTCGTCGGACAAAGTCATCATTTCCCAGGGCGTTCCAGGGATGCTGCGGATCCACCGGAATTTCGGGCAGTTCCTTCCGTGCGATGGCTGCGATCCAGCCAAAGCCTGATTCCGGGGCAAGCGAAGCGGGATAGGTCCCCTCCCAATTCTGAGCGTCCGCAATCAGGTCGTGGATCTTTACCAACTTCCGTTCGAGTTTTTCCTCGAGTGTCAGCTCCTGAGTTTGTTCAACGGCCGAACCGTTTTCGCGGACTGGTTCATGTGGGGGGGGGGCCGAAGAGGGGCGGGCCAGGTGGTCCTCGTCCGATGGGTGGGGTCCTCGAAGGAGGACCGAGGCCAACAACGCCAAAGCTCCAGCTACGACGATTCCGATCAGTTGATGCCGCCGGGGGGATGGAATCCGTGGCAAGGCCTGCGACTCCGACGATTGGGAGGAACAGGAGGCTTTTTCGCCGGTAAGGGAACCGTCCCTTTGTTGGATGGTGACTGGGTTTCCGCAGTCCGGGCAGGGAATGGTTCGACCTGCATAGGATGCGTCGCGGATCCGAAGTGGAGCTGAACAGTGGGGGCAGAGAAATTGAATCACGTTGCGGGACGCTCCGTTGAACTCCAACCGTGATGAGGGGACTTATCCATTCCGGTTCTCGCGATTGACGCGGATTGCGAATTGGGACACGTTGAAGGAATATTGTCGATGTTTCGTGTCAAAACGGAATTTCCAGGGGTTCAACCGCAGGAATTGATGGCATTTTCGGGATGAGTTGTCGGCTCCCGTTGAATTTCGGCAGCATTTTCCGTTCGGAACTCGTCTCATCAGCAGGAAACTGTAGAATTCTTGACCCGGGCGATGGATTTGGAAAGGGCGACTTTTGTTCACTCATCGAGACCGCATTTCGACCGCGCTGGACCTGCTGACAATCGGGTTAGCGCCCTATGTCGAGGAGAAGCTGCGCTTGATCCACCGAAATAATTGGGTGCGGGCAGCCGTGGGGAGTTTTCGCGATGACCGCAGTCGGGTTTCGGAGGACGGGGCATCCATCGAATGGGATGCCCACGCATTGCTGACTGTCATGTGGGACCAATGGAATTCTGTCTTTCGGCATGATCTTGGTCATTTCGAGCGGAGTCTTGTGAGCGAGCTTCGCGAGGTTCGGAATCGCTGGGCTCACCAGCAAACATTCGAGTTTGACGATGCGTTTCGTGTCCTGGATAGTGTGCATCGGTTGCTATCGGCTGTGAACGCGGCCAACGTTGCCGAGGTGAAAGCAGAGAAGGAGGATTTGCTCGAATCGCACGTCGCTGAGGCTGTGAATTCGCAAGTTCAAAAAACCGCATTTCAACGAAACAAGTGGTGGGTGATCGGAATCTACGGGTTTTGTTGCGTGCTGATTGTGATTCACACGCTCATGAATAGCACGGCATCGAACGCCATTACCGGATTCTTTATCTCGACGGTCTTGCTCGTCTTCATCTATCTGATCTACCAGCAATTCCGACTGGAGGCTCCCCTGCTCTATGGCCCGCGAGAGTGTCCCCGTTGTCACCGGATTATCTATCGAACTGTCTGTCCCTACTGTAATACTCGGGAACAATAGCATCCTGGATGCTGCGATTTCGTGTCACCGTTCGGTTTGACGGGCTCTGCTCGGCCCGCGATGTGCGAACAGGGAAACGTTCCAGCCGCTCACTCGTTGAGTCAGCCTCGATCTTGTGTTGAAATTCGCAAGACTTCGTTGGGAAATAAAAAAACGGGAGCCGCGAAACTGGCTTCGCGGCTCCCGTCCGAGATCTCAATCCCCATTCGACTATTGAATCGGCAGGAGCTTCGGTTCCTCGGCGACTTTCGTTGGTGTCGCCTCGGCTTCGGTCCCGCTGACGGCATCGGGTGTATAGGGAATTCCGTCGGCATCGTAAAGCGGGGCATCAATCACGGCGGGAGCCGTTCCCAGGATCAAACCCGCGGGATGCTTTCCGTGCAAGTCGGCCTCACACAGGGAGACGTGGTATTGCTCGGGAATGGGGGCGGGCGGAATCGCGGCACCGCGAGGTTGCCAGTAAGGAACGTGCTGGTAATAGAACCCCAGCTGCGTCGTGTCAGTGGGCATGTAGACATGCGGAACACGGACTTGCGGTCCAGTCGGAGCCCCCGTCCAGGAATTGGGGAATGCCTGTTGATACACGACGGGAGTTCGATAGATCGGACGCTTCACGGGAGGCGCCCAACCGGTTCCGGGGGAGACGGTGCAGCTTCCGCAGGGGTGGATCCATTCTAGGATCGCGCGAGCTGTGTAGGTCATTTTCGCGCTGTAGGGAGGATACTGGCAGCCTCCGGGACAGTGGCCATATCCGCCATGTCCGTATCCGGGCTGGTAGGCAAAGCCATAATTGCCCCCCTGCCCTCCGGGACAGGTTGGGCAACCCGGGCGACCGTAAGGGACCGGTTGCCCTTCGGGGATCGGAGTCGCTTCCTCGTGGGAAACGTCCGTGATTCGGACAACCCCAGCGGATTCCGGGGACTGCGCGGATACCGGTCCGGCGATGACGGTGATCAAGCCCCCCACGGCCAGACACCGCCACATGTTGAGAGAGAGTCGAGACATTGTGTCAGTTCCTGTTCGAGTCCACACCATTGCTGTGCGATATCGTAGGCGTCTCGTCGCACGGCGTCCTGGGGGACGGAAGCGTTGAAGGGAAATCAAAATCGAGATGAGAGGCCCCCCTCTTTCCCGACATCCGCGGGGCCGCGCTAGCGGGCCACGGGAGCTTTCACAACGGGAGTCCCCTGCACGGGATAATTGTGATTGTCATGCAAGACCGGCGTCAGGCGGCTGGATGGCACTCCCCAGCCGTAGTTGTAGGTGTGATTCACAACTGGAGCGAGCGGCACGGAGACTGGACCATAATAGCCTTGTGCGGCGTAGACTTGGCCATCGCGTTGGTCGAAGTATTGCGGATCGACGGGGTAGACCATCTTGTACTTGCCTGCGAGGGGCACTCCCTGTCCGCAGCCACCGGTCGGGACGAAGTAGCCGAACTTGCAACGCAGCCAGCGTCCCTTGTCGACGAGGTCCTGATAGATGGACTGCTTGAGCAGATGGCTGGCGACTTGATTCCGGCTGCGGTAGGCGGTGGCGTTCATGCGAAGCCACGCGGCGAGCGGACCATGTCCCAGGAATTCGGGGCAATATTGTTCACACGGGGGGCCGTATCCGCCTTCGGGGCAGTAACCCCCTTCGCTGTAACCGCCATCGACATAACCACCGTCCTGGTATCCGTCGACCACATAACCATCTCCATAGATGGGGCCGTCAGTGTAGGTGGGGTAGGACGGAGCGGACTGCCATTCCCCGCCGGTCTCGCCGGAGGGGCCTTCAACGACCGTCCCCTGGGCGACCGGCGACTGACCGCGAACGACTGGAGAGTCTGCTTGTTGGTCGCTGATCCGAACCACGCCAGCAGACGGGGAGGGAGATTTGAGCCTCACCACGCCTTCGGCATCGTCAGCGAAGGTCGGGGTGGCCGACAACATGATGCCGGCGACAACGAGCCGGACCTTCCAGCTGTTTAAGTAAGTCACCATGGTCTTCATCCTGGGTCGTAAACGAGAAAGGGTGTTGTCGGGCCGGCGTGGATGGCTCGCAAGAGAACCATCCAGGCTTGCCCCTGGATTTTCATGAGTTCTGGTCGTGGCGAGACTGCTCCGACCGGTGGGGGCCGGGACCTCTCATAGACAACTGGCGGCTGCAATGTCGCGGGAATCTTCTGTTGGTCAATCCACGCGAGGAGGCATGAAGTTCGAGAACAACGGATAGGAGGACCGGTACTTCACGGTTACTTCCGTTCCCTGGAGCTTCCAATGTTCATGTTGACGAATTCCGAACGGAGTCAGGATCCAGCTTCCCTTGACCTTGTGATAGAAGGGGGGATACATCGCGTGATAGGTGTGCGGGTACAAAGTCTCATGCGGAGCAAGTGCTTGATTGGTGATGATCGTGCCCCCGCTCCAGGGAGGGGTGTATTGAACGGGTGACGGGTACAGGGGGGCATTCAGATGCGGGTACTGCCCCTGATTGACGTAGCCCTGCGGGTAGGCGTGTCCAGCGGGAGCGCCGTAAGGGGCTGGGCTGGTGCCGTAGTGATTGACCTGTTGTACCTGCTGTTGCGGGTAGCCAGACGAGGCAGGCATCTGACGCACAGTTCCAGCAAGTCTGAACGGCGCCGGCGTTTGTCCCGCTGGCCGCGTGAGCTGCAGCTGTTGGATTTGGGCTTGCTGCTGTGCCTGGACACGCTGCATCGTCATGCCCTGCTGGTACGAAACCGGCGCGGCCAATGCCTGCGGGTGGTAGGCGGCAGGGGGAGCCGGATACTCGCCGGCCCAGGTGGTGTTCATCAACGAAGCGGCCACCAGAATCGCGGACGCTCTCATCTTGAGAGAAAGCATGCATCCCTCCTTGAAACGCACAGGCACAAAATGTGTCTTGATGGACGTCAATCCCAGCTTCTGGCTGGTAGCGACTGATCCCCATCCGGTCATGGATCCTTTCCATGGTGGTGGAGATTCCGTCCGGAACATGTCAAACTCCGGTAGGGGAATGGGCATTCCACGTCCATTCTCACACCGTCGTCTTTTGATTCGGCTCGGAACGATCATGCCGATGAGTCATTTCGTGCGTGATCGACCGAAACAGACTGGTTTTCTGAGTTTACGGCTTCGAGGACGGTCTCAAATCCGTCACTTTTTACGGAATCGTGAGACTCTATTCGACCGGTAAATTTTCCCCAGCCTGTGCACCTTCAAGCTCCCCCAGATAAGAAGTGAGTTGTCCCATGGCTGATCGAATCCGACTGGGGATCCTGGGGGGCGGTCGAATCGTCCAGCGACGCATTTTGCCTGCGATGCAGTATGTGCAGGAAGCGGAACTGGTTGCGATCGCCAGTCAACGTCGCGGCGTCGCGCAGGAACTGGCCAACGGCTTTCCCGTCTCGAAATCTCTCGAAAGCTACGAAGATTTGCTCAAGGATCCCGATATCGATGCGGTGTACATTCCGGCGTCGGGGGATGCCCACCATCGCTGGACGGTCGCGGCGGCGGAAGCGGGGAAGCATGTGCTCTGCGAAAAACCACTGGCTCCCACGTTGCAAGAAGCGGAGGAGATGGTCCGAGTCTGCGAAGATGCGAACGTGATTCTGCACGAAGCATTCATGTGGCGACACCATCCCCGCGCGCTCAAGCTCCGTGAACTGGTCCAGAGCGGACAGATCGGCGAGTTGCGGCTCGTGAACGTGAGCTTCTCGTTCGACATCGATCGATCCGACTGGCGGCTCGATCCGGCACGCGGCGGC
>JAGQQQ010000557.1 GCA_020426125.1 Planctomycetaceae bacterium | reverse complement strand
GCGTTCCGTCTCGTGGATTGGCGTTTGCGTTCCTGTGAAACACTCGCTTCACGAACACGCTGTAGCGCAGACTTCTCTCGCCACGACAAACCGAAGGGATGATTACCGCTTTGAGAACTGGAAGCTTCTCCGAGCCCCCTTCTTGCCGTACTTCTTTCGCTCCACCATTCGGCTGTCGCGAGTCAGGAACCCCCCTTCACTGAGCTTGTGGTGATTTTGCGGATCGCGTGCCTGCAACGCGCGGGCAAGCCCCAACACCACAGCGCCCGTTTGCCCCGTGATTCCGCCTCCGTTGACAGCAACGGCAACATCCACTTTTCCGAGTGCCTCGACGGCTTTCAGAGGAGCCTGAATAAACCCTCGGTCCCGCTCGATACGGAAATAATCCTCAAAAGGCCGACCATTCACAGTGATCGTACCAGAACCTTCCTTAACGCGGACTCGAGCAACGGAAGTCTTTCTCCGCCCCGTTCCCCATGCCACGCCAAATTTGTCAACTTTCCCTCGAATTTTAGGCTCGAAATAAGGAGCCACGGAATCCTCTTCCCCTTCCACAGGGGACGACTCGCTGCCAATGTCCAAACCGGAAGCAAGTGTTGGCGTCTCAGCGACGTCGGATGGGGGGGCATCCTGCTGTTCAACAGGCTCAACCGGATTCTGCAAATCGTCTGACATGGTTTTCTATCCGAAATTCTGCCGCGTCTTTACTTGACGTATTCTGGAAAATTCTGAGGATTCTGTGCTTGATGGGGATGCTGGGGACCATTGCAAATCTTCAGCTTTTCCAGCATTCGACGCCCCAATTTATTCTTAGGAAGCATTCGGCGAACAGCCTCGTACAGGATCCGTTCCGGATGCTTTTCAATCAAATCCGCACCGGTTCTTACGATCCGTCCGCCCGGGTAACCGGTGTAGCTTTGGTACTCCTTCTTCGCCATCTTTTCCGTGAAGTACTCGTTATGCTCGTTCTTCAATTCCTTGCCGGAAAAACGCACTTGCTGAGCATTCAACACAACGACGAAATCCCCACAATCGACATGGGGAGTGTAGATGGGCTTGTGCTTGCCCATCAATACGGTTGCAATCCGAACGGCGAGCCGCCCGACAATTTCACCATCTGCGTCAATCACGTACCAATCCGGAGTCACTTCCTCCTTCTTGGCGACAAAACTTCGGTGATCCGTTCTCACGGGAATCCTCAAACGTAAATGGGGCTTCGAAACTTTAACCGGAATCCCCCCCTGCGATCGACGGAACGAAAAGTCTCCGTTCCCCGAGATCGGATTCAGGGATATTCGACATGACCGCGTCTTGACAGACCGGAATGCCATACAACGCACGGGTGTCCATGTGATGCAAGGAATCCAAGACTCCCTTCGCCGCGAGGGACCCCTCTCGCGGGAAAAGCGAGGGAGGATAGTCGACTGAGACCCGGGATTCAACTCGACTCCCTGCAAAATTCTTTGGGGCTGTACTCCGGCGGCGGGAAAGGTCACTCACCGTTCGTCGATCCGGCCTGCCAACCGACTCTCCCCAAAAAACAAATGCCAACCGTGACGACGAACAACTCCAGAGAGCGTCATTCCCCGTTTGCCAGAATCTCCCCACCCATGAGATCTGTCTCGATCACAACCCCTGCTTTTTCCTCGGCGGCACTTCTTCGAATATAATTCGGCTCGATCTTCCAAAAATCGTGGGGATCAGTTCCTGTCAACAATTCGCCCCCAACCCTCGCAATCGAAGTCGCGTGCGGAATCGCATCCCCTTCGAAGGCGAGTCGGAGTCCTTCCAACTGACTGCGAAACCGCACCACAGCGGGACCCGTGATCAGTTCTCCCTCTTCAACCAACGATTTCCAGGAATCGAGTGACATGAGTTTCGGACGGGCATCACATTCCCAACCTTGCGGACCACGCAGATAGCGCCCACAAAAAACCTCCCCTCTCAGGGCATCATCGAGAACCCAGCAAGAGGGTTCCGGATCGACAGTCGCAGCGGCGATCGACAGAAAGGTGTCCACCGCCACGACGGGCTTCCGCAAGGCGTACCCGAGTGTCTTTGCACAGGCCACCCCTACGCGCAAACCCGTAAAACTGCCAGGACCGATACTCACAGCGATGGCGTCCACCTGTTCAAATGTCAGCCTCTCGCTATCAAAGAGACGCCCGATTTCGGGAACGAGCGACCGGGCATGCCGACGTCCGGTCGCGTGAAGATCCCGTTCCGAGACCACCCGATCCCCATCTACCAAAGCGACCGAACCGGCTCGGCTCGACGTCTCGATTCCAAGTATCAACATCAGTTTTCCATGTCGTGGGTTCGATTCCGTTTGGAGGGGCTTGTCCTCAGTTTCGAGGGTTCGCAATCCCGTATGCGAAAAAGCGACATGGCTTGCGGGTCGTCGGTCCCGGTAAGCAGCCAACCTCCCAGAAACGAGTGATCCGTTCGTTCTGTATTGACACTTTGAAGCAGAAGGCGGAAGCGACAACGAGAGCGGATTTGCTCACGAGGCGCCCATCAACTCAGCTTCAATGAAGCACTAGCAACCCCCTCCACCTCCTCGCCATACCGACATTCCTGCCTGATCACATCAAATACGGCATCAGTGATCGTGTCCATGGTCATCGTGTCCATGGTCATGTTCAACTTTTGCAGTGAAGGATTTGTCTCCTGTCTTCAAGACGACCTCTCCGTGGATCCCCTCAAGATCCTTCACGCTGTCCGGCAAGGCAGCCGCCGCGGACTGAAACCGGGAAGACATGCCGTCCCCTTCGCCTTCGAGTGGGGCGGCAACCAGATCAATCTCCAACTCCTCTTCCCCCTGATGCAAGTGGAGCACGGCAGAGGCTTCCGCGAGGGGGACGGCTGTTTCGGCGTCATCCCCAAGGACGTAAACGGAAACAACTCGCGATTCATCCATGGTGATTTCTCCGTGGTACTCGCCAAATTCGAGAATATGACCACCATGGGGTCCGGACTCATGATGATGGTGGTGTTCCGGTGGGGCGGTATTCGTGACATCGTCCACTTCCCCCAATTCTCGGTAGCCATCACCGGATTCCGTGCAACCGGCCAGGACGCCTCCGACCATCAAAACAAGACTCATATGTTTCCACCCGAACATTCTCAACTCCTTCAATCAAACGTGCAAACCGAGAAAAACGCCCAATATCTGAAATGCCATTCTAGGAATGTCTCGCACAGCCGCCAGCCGAGGATTTCCAACATCATCAAAGATGTCAAATGATTGCGGAAAAATAGGATTCCTCAAGTTGCCGCTTGAATCAAATTCCAGTCGAATACGAACGCGCACACCCAACAATCCCATATCCACCACGAGAAACTCAAAGATGTCCTCCCCAGAAAGGCAATTTTACTGGCAATGTGGCGCGTTTTTGGCGGGGCTGGCGGTGATCACTGGAGCGTTTGCCGCACACGGCCTCCAAGGGCAACTCGAAGCGCTTTACGCGGGAAAGACGAAGGAAGTCATGGGACAGACGGTTCCCGCAGCGACAAAATATCTGGAAGACTTCAAGACCGCCGCCCAGTACCAGATGTATCACGCGATTGGACTGCTTTGTCTCGCGGCAACCCCGGGACCTTCCTCGTTGAGGTCCGCGCGAGTGGCGGCGTGGAGTTTTCTCATTGGAATCGGCTTGTTTTCGGGAAGCCTTTATTTGCTCGTGTTGACTGGACTGACCTGGCTGGGAGCGATTACACCATTCGGGGGAACGGCGTTCATCATTGGCTGGGGTGCGCTTGCACTCACGACTCGGTCGCCAGGGAAGAATTCGAGAGTGGTTCAAATGGACTCCCAGGAATGGGACAGCGCTACCGCCGACACCGTCGTCAAACCGAATTCTTGAAGTGTCCGCCAACAGGTCTATGGGAAGAACACAAGAGCGAGAATCCAGGGCGTGTTTGCTGTCCCGCGCTGATAACCGATCAAGAATCGCCAATGCAATCGCGACTAGCCGACTACGGGGGGCACTCTTTCCTTCGTCGCGCGATCACCTCCGGAACGCCATTCCCACGGTCGAGTTCCGCACGAACGTGCCGCTGTAAATGCGCTTTGCGCAAGAACCAGAATCACGGATTCGCGTCGCCCTGGTTCAAGGTGCCCGTGTCGTTGACCGCCCTGAGGCGAAGGGATTGCAGACGAAGCGGACGGGGACCGTATTCGGCATCGTAGACTCCAAGGATAATTTCGCCAGCGGAATAATCCTCCAACGGAAGTTGCTCGATTACGTTCTCTCCGCCGACAGACAACGAGAGCTTCCGAGTGACAACTGACAACTTGAAGCCCTGTCGGCCTTTCCATTCGAACTTCGAGGGGAGTTCAATGGTTCGTTCCTCCAGAGTTTTGGCTCCCCGGATCTCTCCGACGAACCAGGGACTTCCGCTTTTCTTTAGATTGATATTGTTGATCAGATAACCACGCCCCTGATCCCATCCCACGATGAGGAACCACCCTCCGTACTGAACCATTTCCATGGTTCTTTCCAGTTCGAACTGATCCGCCCACCCGATCCTCAGGGCGGCATTCTTCACATTGAGCGGTTGCACAAATCCGTCGACCAACCCCCAGGAGCCGTCTACCGCGAACTGATCCAACAGATGGGGATGGCCTGGTTTCGGGCCGGAAATCCTCAGCTCATCGATCGATTTTAATTTCGATCCCGGTGGAAACGGCATGACACCACGTCGTCCACGGGCGGGCATTTGCAAAACGGTCCAGCTCGGGGTGGCAACGACGCCATCGAATCCCTCGGGTGGGCCGGCACAAAGCGGAGAAGAAAGACAGGCCAATGTCAGAAGAATCGGAATTCGCCCCGTGAGTCCCATTTGACGAGCCACCCCACCTGAGAAGGGAAAGGAAAGAGACCGCCTCAACCCTTGTTCATATCATTCGAACGAGGGAGCGCCAACCGATCGACGCAAGTTGCATCGTCGGTCCCCATCCG
>JAGQQQ010000556.1 GCA_020426125.1 Planctomycetaceae bacterium | reverse complement strand
GGAGAGATTTGCGGGGACCGTTCCATGCCGATTCGAGTCGAGTGCCTGTGCGGGAAACGTCTACGGGTTGCGGAGAAGTACGCCGGAAGGAAGGTGAAATGTCCCGGTTGTCAAGCGCCCATCTCCATTCCGAGATCCGCAACGCCGGAAGCGGAGAAGAAGGCGTCATCAAGTTCGTCGGCCGAGTCGACGCCTGAACCGGTTTCCTCTCGCCGGTCCGCCAGTGGCCGATGGAACTTTCTGATTTCTTTTTCGTGGCTCATGGTCGGGACGGCCGTCGCCTTGGCGTCTGGTTGGTTGACGTTCTGCCCCGAGTGGATCGAGAACGTTGGAAATCTCGTGCCTCTGGTTGTCACCGTTGTCCTCGTGGGTTGGAATCTCTGGACTTCGTTGAAGATCATTGGGCAGACCGGGCATGCCCTTTCGGTGTTGCCACTGACGCTTCTCCAGATTCTGTTATTCACTCTCCTATTCTTTCAGATCGCGACGCACCAGGACGCCGCACAGTACCGCTGGGACGGCCTCCCCGGCGTCTGGGACTGGCTCTGGTTTTCTTCCGTTCATGCGATTCGGGCAGCAGATCTGATGGACGGAATCGAGGCATACGGATTGGACTTCCAGTCCATTCACTCTCAAGGACACCTCGCGGCCTTCAGTCTCGTGGCATATCACCTCATCGTGGATCTGTTTTTCATCCGACTCCTGATGGAAGGAGTCGAATCCTGGAGGCGGTCATTGCTTGGAGATTCCCGCTCGAGGTGGCTCCTCCGGTTGATCACCTACGGCAGCTTCGCAATTTTTCTGGTGATCTGGCTGAGCAGTGCTTTGGTCTGGCGCCCTTGGCTTCCATGGGATCTCGTCCTTTGGCCGTTCGACAATCTCCTGCGAGTCGTCGATTTCACGGACGCCATGGAAATCTACCACCTGCAATTGCACAGCGTCCCCAAACTGAAATGGGAAGGAACGCTGACTCTCATTTGCCGCGTGCTCATGGCATTGCTGTTGACCGGAGTTCTGGGGCGGCTTTGGCAGGAGGCCAGTCTGCGCTGGTTGAACGGCCTGGGTCTCAGGGAAAACGAACTCCAGGACATTCTTGAAACCCCTCGACCGGAGTCACAAAAGACGCTGGCTCAGCAGCGACTGAACGAGTTGCGGGAGCGCCGCAAAAGGAAGGCGGATACTTCCGTTCAATGGGTGGAACTCTGGGAGGTGGTGACGACGGTCGGCGTCGCGGGACTGACCTGCCTGGCATTACTGTTTGTGACCGACCTGACACTGCCGGTCCAACGACTCGCGGAGACGGCCATTCAGAATGAAAATGAATCGCAGGCTGAGCGAGCACTCCGCCGTTTGGAACGTTGCGGACGGATGGCCGAAGCGGCCTTGCCGTTGATCATGCATCATTATGAGGAAATTGCTCCCGCGAGGCGGCCGCGGATCGTCCAGGTCATGGGGGCCTTAGGGCCTTCGTCGACGGACGCACTGGCGTCCATCCTGGAAAGCGGATCCATCGAGGAGCAACTTGCCGCAGTCGAGGCGTTAGGACGGATTGGACATCCGTTCGCAACCGAGGCCTTACTCAAAGCCGCGGATTCCGATGTGGACACTCTCGGCGAGAAAGCCCGCTCGATTCTTGCCATGATCGACGAACAATACATTCCCCATTTGATCGATGCACTCACCTTGGGGAATGCCCCAGTCATTCTCAATCTCTTGGAACAAACCGATCCGTATTGGGAATTTCGGCCGTCCAACAATAAGCACTTTCCCAATCTGCGGGCGATCCGAGAACCACTCACGGTTCTTCAAGACGCTGGTCTCGATGAATCGAACAGGAACGCCGCAATCCAAGTTCTGCGCAAGAATGCTCCGCTCTCGATTCATGTCGTCATTCATCGATTGCGTTCCGCCGAGGACGACGCCCAAAAGCGCTGGGCCACGGTCCTCCTGAACCTGGACTCTCAAAAACTTCGTGAGTTCATGAATGGCAGGATCATCGCGGCTTTGGCCGAACTCGGGGAACCCGCGGTGGAGCCACTGATCGAAGTCCTCGAATCACAGTCGGAGGCGTTTGCGTCCGAGCTGACCAACGCTTTCGTCAAGATTGGGAAACCAGCGATTCCCGCTCTTCTCGAACGAGTGAGTTCCCCGGATCAGGACCCATTTCCGTTCATCGCTAATGTCTGCGTCCAGATCGGGGAACCGGCCCTGATGCATCTGGTCGAAACACGAGAAGATTTGGGGGCGGATGAACGAGTGACAATCAACGCAGTCATCGTCCAGTTTGGTCCGTTGGCTCAAGACTTCTACAACCGTCTTGCCGCAGAGGAGCCTCAGGAGTTGCTCGAGATGTTCGGGAGCGCGAAAAACGAAGAAGGGCGTGCTCCGATGCGGGAAGCTCTCCGGGCTCAGGGAATGCTAAAAGCCCTCCATGATCAAGGATCGAAGATCGTTCCTCTGCTCATCACCACGGCCACCGACCGGGAGAATCCCGCACGCGACGGAGCCAAGGAGCTGTTGATCGAACTGGGGGACATTGGTGTGCCGATGCTTATCGAACATGTGCCGGAAACTGACGACGATGGCCGAAAGGTCATTCAAGAAGTTCTTGTCGCCATAGGAGCCGAAATCTCTCCGATGGTCGCCTCCGCGCTTCGCGACTCTCCCCTCGAAACCCAGAATATCCTGAGGAAGGTCCTCCTGGAGTTCGGTGCGGATGGCTTTTCCGACCTGTTGGGATCATTATCGGGAATGAACTCAGTCGAACGGGAAACGGTCGTGCGACTCATCTCCACCGACCCAGACCGAGCCATTTCCCAACTGGTGACCGCGTCCTCACGGGGGAATGGAAGAACACAGGGCCAAATCCGCGCTCTGGTCCGCGAGGCGGGGCCGGATGCCGTCAGTTGGCTGATGTCTCGACTGTTCGCGGCTGATCAGCGGGAAGCGGGATTTTCGAGGTCCATCCTCCCGATGTTTGGGAAACAGGTGGCGTCCCAACTCGTCGGCGAGTTTCTGAATCAGGAATACGACCGACTTCGTGTTGTCGAGGATCTGCTGACGGAATTGGGGCACTTGGCCGTGCCGGCGCTGCTGCAAGCCCATTCCCATTCGACCAGTCCGGAGAAGGAAGAACTCGAACGATTCCTTCAGAAAACGCCTCCGCTCGCGCTTGGCGTGGTGAAACACCGTTCGGCTCCCCGTGCCTTGGCATTTAGTCCTGACGGGGCCTGGCTGGCGACAGGCGGGGACGATGCGCAGATCCTGATCTTTCATTCGCCGGCCCTGGACTGGGTGCGGACTCTGCAAACCAACGGGGTGGTCCGGGAATTGGCCTACGGCCCAGACGGCCGATTGTTGGCGTCGGCGGATTCCCAGGAGGTGATTCTCTGGGACGTCAAGACGGGCGAAGCGGTCCGCAAGTTCCCCGGAGACTGGCGGCAACTGGCCTTTAGTCCCGTGAGCCGGTTCTTTGCCACGGGAGATTCCGATGGAAAGGTCAAGATCTGGGACTCAGAAACGGGGTTCGATGTTCCGATGAACCAGGCACACACTGACGAAATCTTGGATCTCGCGTTCAGCCAAGATGGGAATCGGCTTGCGAGCCTGAGTGATGATGAGACGGTCAAAATCTGGCAGACACTGAGTGGGGCATTGGTTGTGACATTGCCCCTGGAACGGTCGTCTGCCAACTGCGTGGCCTTTCATCCGGATGGAAAACGGCTGGCCATTGGCTTTTACGATTCCATTGAAATCTACGACACACAAACCGCAATCCCAACCCAAACTCTTCGTGCTTCTCAAGGGGAC
>JAGQQQ010000555.1 GCA_020426125.1 Planctomycetaceae bacterium | reverse complement strand
GCGGTCGGCATGCGTTCCGTGATCGCGTCGTGTCGCTCGGGTACGAGTTGGACGACGCCACATTCCAGAAGGTCTTCGATGACTTCATCGCCCTCGCGGACAAGAAGAAGGAAGTCTACGACGCAGACATCGTCGCGTTGATTGAGAACCGTTCGCAGCACATCGAACAGCTTTGGGAGATTAAGAAGTTCAGCGTGGTCGGTGGTTCGGGGACGATTCCTACGGCGACCATCGAACTCCAGCATATCGACGACGGCCTGCACATTGACGCCGCGACCGGTGACGGTCCGGTAGACGCGGCCTTCAAGTGTCTCGAACGGATCGTCGGCATCGATGCCAAACTGACGCAGTACAATGTTCGTAGCGTCTCAGGAGGGAAGGATGCCCAAGGGGAAGTCTCGCTGGCGATTGACGTCGCAGGGCGAAACTACCACGGCAAGGGGGTCAGCACCGATGTGATCGAAGCGAGTGTGCTCGCCTATTTGCAGGCATTGAACAAGGCGCTGTCGAACACGCGCGGCCGAGAGAGCCGGTCGGAACGGGGTGTTTGAGTGGAAAGGGAGCGGAGTGGAACCACGGATGCCTCTGGGCACTGGGAACTGAAGCTCCCCGCTCGCATGCGAACTTTGCAACCCTCACGATGGTTCGTCGACTTCAATCATGGCAACGCGATCTCCAGGAGCGACGATCTGTCCTGGTGTCGCCCTGGGACTTTTGAACTTCCCGGCGACAGGAGACTCCAGATGGAAGACAACCCCGTCGGTCAACAGCTCCGCTAGCCGTTCTCCGGGAATCACCTGCGCTCCGGAACGGACCAGCCAGTTGACCAAGCGAATGGGCTGGACCGTCCCTAAGTCGGGAATCTGCAAGGGATAAACGTCACGCGACAATGCCTCTTGCCTCATTTCACTGGTTTGAAATACAACTCGCTCGGCAACATGAGCAGAATTCTTGAGGGAAATCTCAGAAATTCGGAACTCGGATCGATCCAACGGCTTCGCAAGGGAATGCACAGCCATGGCAGACTTCGCTCCCATTCACACGTCTTATCTTCTCCGTTTTCGGCAGGTCTGTCACCTGACAGTGGCCGGACTCGGGCTGTGCGCGATCGGATGCGGCCAGTCAGGGGAGAGCGATCCCAACGCCTTTCACGCGGTGTCGCGACCGGAAGATGAGATCGTTGAGCTCGAAGTGGTCGACTTGGAGGAAGTTCCCGTTCAAACGGCGGAAGCGAGCGTCTCATCCGAAAGTGAGATCGTATTGACCTCCGCTGAAGCGGAAATGCAGCCGGCGACGAAGGGGGTCACGTCCAAATGGGCGGAAGGAACACCGGAGTGGCTCCTTCTCGAACTAACGAAGCTCAATGCTTCAATCGCTCTGGATCGCGCTCAGGATCAACTGACTCCCAAGCAACATCGAGCCCTTCATGAAGTCATTGATCTCGCGACGGAGGTCATTGCCAAGACTCATCAAGATGCCAGCCGGGAGCAGTTGTTCAACAACGCGGTCGATTATCTTGCGGATGCCCGGATGCAACTTGCTATCCACGGAGATCAACAGCAGGGGGATTACCTTTCCCAGGAAGCCGATGCCTTGTTCGATCGAGATCCGACATCCTTTGCTGCGGTGGAATCCGCGACTAGCCTGTTGCAACTGACTCAATCCCAGGCGGAAAAGAGTCTCTCGGCGGACTCGAAATGGGTCTTGGGATACGCCCGCCAGGCTCGATTGTTTGCGGAGAAATTTCCCCTGGAATCTGGTCGTGCCGGCGTCCATCTGCTGGCGGCGGCACGGAACTGTGATCAGGTGGGGCAAATGGACGCCGCCGCCGAATGCCTCGCCGTGATTCAAGACCGGTTTCCCGAGTCTCCATTCGCCGAGCAATCGGCCCCGCTTGCCCGTCGAGTCTCGCTCCCTGGCCAGCCGTTGGTCGAGTTCGGAGGGTCCACTTTCGATGGCGGATTTCTTACTGCGGCAGAGTTGCGAGGCAAACCGCTGCTCATTGCGTTTTGGTCTTCTCAGTCGCAACAGTTTCGGGCGGACCTCCCTGTTTTAGAGGATTGCCTCCGGTCTCTTGGCACGTCGGTCACGGCCGTGGGAGTCAATCTCGATCGAGACGACCAAGCCGTTCAATCATTCCTCGATGAGACGGGAAACACCTGGAAGCACATCTTCTTCTCGAGTCCTGGCCAACGGGGCGAACACAATCCACTCGCGACGTATTACGCTGTTCGCGACATTCCAACCTACTGGCTGGTCGATGCCGATGGGACTGTGCGGACTGTCAACCTTCAGGCGGCCGACTTGCGGAGAGAACTCGAGCGGACTTTGGGGGTCACGCAATAGGACAAGCCATTGCCCGCAACGAACGTCCCCGCATTGAGGTGTGAGATTGGAAACCCGAACTCGCCTTGACCGGCTCGGGATTTTCGAACTCCATCGTGGATTCCAATGAATTCATTGGGATCGGAACACTTTCCTCTGGGCGGGGAACCCATCCCAAAGTTCGCTTCGCTTGTTCGCAGCACGTTTCCGCGCGGAATTCCCAGTTTCTGAGATGGCCGTGTCAGACCGTGATCCTCCGGGACATTCGCCGTCAGCCGTTCCCCCTTCTCGTCGATCCACGCAAACGGTTCGGACTCGACGGAGCCGGAGTTCAAAGCCGGTCCGAAGGTCACCAAGGAGTGACTTGGGAATTCCTATCGCGTTCTCAAGAATGTCAGATCCCTTCAGATGGGATACTTCTCCGTAAAGCCAATCGTGAGTAATTGTTGGGAAAACAGGGTCTGTGCTGCTACAAGAAGCATTCGCTCTCGTTTCTTTTTCCTGCCCACTATCTGCTCCCCACTCATTACGAAATCGAGACACTTTTTGATCGGCCATCCCCAACTCAAGTTCCATGAGGACTTGCTGGACGAATTTGACAGATCGCACGTCAAACACATCGCAACGGGACCGGTTCCGAGCCTCGTCTTGGCGGCCCTTCCGGGGGAAGCGGAACTCTCAACGAGAACATCTCGGATCTACTTTTTCGCCGCAGCCTCCGACTTAGACTTCGAACGGGGAACAGGCTTCTCTTCGCGGGGGATTTCCGGATTGCGTCCTAAGAGGTACATGATCACGAACAACAGTAAAATGGCGGCAGGCATAGAGAACAGCGGAGGCCAGTCCATCGCAACGGGAACATAGCCGGCTCCCAGTGCGACGATCGCAGTCATCATCGCATACGGCATCTGCGTCCGAACATGAGCAAAGTGGTCGCAGCCCGCTGCGGCGGAAGACAGGATGGTAGTGTCCGAGATCGGAGAGCAGTGGTCGCCGAAGATCGCTCCGCCCAAAACAGCCCCGACCGTTGCCAGCATCCAGGGATGGTGCGCGATCGCGCCGAGTTCCAGAGACATCTCCTGAAGCAACTGAAACTCAACCGCCACGCTCAGGGGAATCAATAACCCCATGGTTCCGTAGGAGGTTCCCGTGGCAAAGGAAACGATCGCCGCAAGCAGAAAGGTAATGGCTGGCATCCAGCGAGGGGACAATTGCCCGCCCAGTTGATGGACTAGGTATCCTGCCGTATTCAGGTGCTCACGATTGCAAACCTCGGCGACCGACCAGGCAAACAGCAAGACCACGACCGCGGGGAGCATTTGCTGCATGCCTTCCATCCCAAAGGCGATCGTTTTTGCCAGGGAATGCTTTCGTGAAAAAACCACGCTGGCCACCGCCGTGACAACCGCAACAGAAGATGCCAACAACAACGCGCGCGTCGAATTCTCCGAGTCCAGATAGAGTCCCACCCCCAACGCGGCACAAAGCACCGCCAAAGGAAGAATCGCATGTCGAATCGGGGAAACCTCATCCTCCTCGGTCTTCGCGAGTGGAGAATCGGTCGAGTGCGGTGGCGAATCCCAGGCGGTTTCCTCCGCGCGAAGCATTGGGCCAAAGTCCCGACTTGTGGCGGCGACGACCCCGACGAACGCCAGGATCAGGATCGGATAAAAGCGATACGGGATGGTCGCAACAAACGTCTGATAGATGTCATCGACGGGAAGCCCGACTGATTCGTACGCACTTTGCATGTAGCCAAACTCGACTCCAACCCACGTGGAAACGAGAGCCAACCCCGCCACGGGCGCCGCCGTCGAATCAATCAAGAAGGCGAGTTTCTCCCGGGAGACTTTCAACCGGTCGAGCACAGGGCGCATGGATCCCCCGATGAGGAGGGTATTCGCGTAGTCATCAAAAAAGATCAGCATCCCCATAATCCAGGTGGCGAATTGGCCATGTCTCCGGGTTGTGACATGTTTCGTCAGACCAGTAACCAAGGCGTGAGTTCCCCCGCTTCCCGACATGATTCCAACCATCGCTCCCAGAAACATCGTGAAGAAAATGATCTCCGCGTGGCTTCGGTTGGTCAGCATCGAGAGCAACAGCGGATCAATGGTTCCCAGCAACCCGTAGACAGGATTCGACGAGATCAACAGCATTCCAGCACAGATCGCGAGAAACAAGGCTCCGGTGACCTCCTGCCACCAGACCGCGAAGACGATGGCCAGTAACGGGGGAATCAGGCTCACCCAACCTGGACGGGAGTGTACCTCTTGCCGGGTTGTTTCGCCTCCGGACGTGACCGAAATCTCTTCCGAGATGATGAACACCTGGCGTCCATAAGCGGGATTCGTCGCCAGCGTCAGAACTCCCCGTTCGAAATCCGTGGACGTGACTTTCTCGCCCCGGTCGATCACCCGAAGTCCGCTGACATCGACGGGACTTTGAAAACCGGTGTCGATATTCCCATCGGGACGTAACGCCACGATCTGGACCTGCGGCACGGGAACACCACGAAGATTGACGCGAGGAATTTCGATCCGAAAACGAGACGGCGATTCCTGGGCGCAGGATACCGAAACGCAAATCGCGAGAATCGTCGCCACCAGCAGGAGTGCCGGGACGCCTCGGACTTTGCGTTGTCGATTTCGAAATATGGGGAACGTTGAATTCACGTGAAAGGCAATTCCCGAGCGGAAAGGGGAAATCCCATGTGGGGGGATTGTGAAGAGTCAACTGCCTTTCTCGCAAGAGGGAACTGAGCCGAAGGAGCCAAAGTCAGACTGGAGAGTGGATTTGCAATCCTGGCACGGGCGTGCCACGATCTTCAATATCGACGTTTTCCTGCCAGAGATTGCCTGACTTCCATGCACAAATCTGCTTTACTCAAGGCTCGTCGGCTGATTGTCCTCGCCGTTCTTTTCGCAAGTGGTTGTGTGAAACATTCGGTGCAGGAGGGGATGCATGTTTTCACGAACGAATGGTGGGTGCCGGTCGTCGTGTTTCTGGGCGGAATCCTTGGCGCCGTTATCGGATTTGTGATCCGTGATTCGGCCGGCCGTTTTGCTTGGGCGCTGCTCATTCTGGGACCGATCGCGTCATTGGGATTCGCTCCATCTTTGTGGATGGACCGGGCCACCGTCGATGAGAAAGAGTTCCACCTGCGGACAGGCATTTGGGGGCTAACGGCCGTTCACGATATTGTTCTCGATCAATTGACGAGTGTCCGCCTCACCAGCGAAACGAGAAGGTCCCGTCGCGGTCGCTCGACGAGCTACTACATGGTCTG